>JANNNN010000624.1:0-1908 GCA_031398555.1 Planctomycetia bacterium
CCATCCAAATTGGATATTTAAGAGTAAAGGGAAAACGCGATTTCGCAGGTGTCTTATCAGCCGGGAGGCGTTAGTCGGCGTTAGCCTCCGGTTGGAGAAGTAACCAGAGGCTAACGCCGCTAACGCCTTCTAGCTGTCAACACAAGATTACACTACTTAAGTAAAAACAAATCGAGGAAGTACTTTGATCAGGTTGTTCAACGTGTTGCAAGTCTGCTTACTTGGGTCCACTTGCGTCACAAGCGAACTCGCCATTGCACAAAATGTGGAAGTCGAGTCTTCCACGACAGAGAACCGCTTCGCCAAAGATGAAGTGGATACTGCGATAGAGGCGGCCGCTCGCTTTCTTTTGACTAACCAGCGTGCAGATGGAGCAATCACCGATCGTCAGTACGATACAACGATGAGCGCTCTGGCAATCATGGCACTGGCAAGTACGGGGAATACACCTAGCACCCCTTCGGAGTTAGGTGAGGCGTCGCGAAAAGCGCTCGCCTTTGTTCTACGTGACGATCGACAAGATAAAGATGGCTATTTCGGGAACAAAGATGGTTCACGAATGTACGGACATGGCATCGTCACGTTGATGTTAACCGAGATGCTCGGCATGGGAGCGGATGCGGAACAGGACCAGTTGATTGAAAGCCGGGGGCAACGAGCGATCAATTTGATCCTGAGTGCACAACAGCAGAGTAAACCTAGTCAGTATGCTGGCGCATGGAGATACACTCCAAATTCGAACGATTCGGATTTGTCGGTAAGTGTTTGGCAATTGATGGCCCTGCGTTCCGCCAAGAATGATGGACTAAAAGTCCCCGCTACGGCGATCGAGCAGGCCGTTGCTTACCTCGAGCGATCTTACACTTCGCGAATGGACTCACTTGGTAGACCCATTGAAGCGACTGCGGGATTTAGTTACCTACCGGGCAACAGCAGCCCAAGTTTTGCGATGACAGCTGCAGGACTGTTAGCGATGCAAGTCTGCGGACAATATGAATCGCCACAAGCCATCGGAGCTTCGGATTGGCTGATTGAACATCCGCCGAAATGGGATGAACGGTTCTTCTTTTATGGCGCCTACTATTACGCTCAAGGGATGCATCAACGTGGTGGCAAGCATGCCGAAACGGCCGATGAGCTTGTGCGCAAATTGCTGCTCGAGAAACGACAAACCGACGGTTCCTGGAGCGCACCCAATGGCGAAGAAGCGGGAGCTGGCAAGGTCTACTCGACTGCAATGGCTATTTTAAGTCTATCGGTCAAGTACCATTACTTGCCGATCTATCAACGCTGATGTTGTGTAGGGTGGCACGCCCTGAGGTACTCGAAGGGCGTGCTGCAGAAGACTTGGATCCCGCCCTTCGTTCACTCAGCACGTGTCAGTCCATAATTATGGAAATTATGGCGTTCCGCTACCGCTTCCGGATGCAGCGGAGGATGTCAACCGCGGTGCCGGTACACTGTTGGCCATTGCGCGGTGAACTGCGGTTTGGTAAACGCCCGACGATCCGAATGGTTCACGGTCAGTTAGATAAATTTGGGGAAGCGGTCCGACTGGAACCAATTCGGAGATTGCCAACTGGGTTGATTCGACGCGAGTAGACGTCAACTGCTGATCAGCATCTTGTAGTACAAAAACAATTCGCCGAGATTGAGGAGCGTTGGTAACAATCCATTTAACGTGAGCCTTGCCCGCTTCAGTCAAGCAGTTGGTCTTTGGATCGAACATCGCCGTGCTCAGCGTGTTGTGCAATCGCCAGCCATTGGATCGCTGTTGGTCGAAGATGGAAGTCACTGAATTGGTATCCGCAGCGGTGAACGGCGCGGGCCACATTTTGTTTCGATAGTAGTCGTAGGTGCACGACGAATTCGATGAAGGCGGGCACTTCTCCGCCGCGCTCCCAAAGG
>JANNNN010000669.1:0-3457 GCA_031398555.1 Planctomycetia bacterium
GATCCATCGATTGTTGCTGGCGTCTTGTGGGTTCTGCATGAAGTAGATACCGCCATCATTAGCATGCACTAAGACGCTTGTACCTGCGAATTTTAAGTCGCGACTATCTGCATGCGGACGTGTTCCTCCAGAAGCGCCCCCACTCTCAATTTGTACCCAACTTCCTCCGCCCGCTGGATTATATCGGTACAAGAAAGGGGTTCCGCCGTATCCCTTCGCGACGTATACAATTTGAGAATTGACCGGATCTGCTTCTAGTTGATCTGAAGCCATGCCCGTATAAAGTCCACTATTAGTACTGTTGAAACTGGCCGGGAACGCAGCGAGTTGCGTCCAAGTGTTTCCGCCATTATTCGAGGTGTAAGCCTCGGGACTCGCGTCTGAAACTAACGCATGTAAGACCGTAGTGCCTCCACCAGGATGCGCTGACAATTGAATTGATGTTGAGCCTACAAGGCCCGTCAGGTTAATCGGTGTCCAGTTGGAGCCACCGTCATCACTACGATAGATGCCATCGTTGACTACGCCCGCGAAAAAACGCGATGAATTGTTAGGATCAGCAATTATGTCGGTGACCGCGCCAGAAGGTAGTCCATTGGTTCCAGAAATTACTGTGTAAGTAACGCCTCCATCAACACTGCGGTAGAGTCCTGAACTGTTGTTCGTCCCTACTAAGATGACTTGCTGAATTCCTGCTGCAGGCGAACCATCGAATGTCGTTGGCAGCACCGTTCGAATCTGCGGCTCAGTTCCACCGGGATTCAGCGGAAACATGGACCAATCATCGCCAAAATTTGTCGATCGCAAAACGCCGATGGGCGAACCACCTCTTCGCGAAAGACTGCTTGCCGAGCCAGTGCCCGCGAAAACAGTGTTCGAATCAAGTGGGCTGAACTTGAAGCCGTGGGGGTACTCTTGATAGTCCATGCGCGTCCGTTGAGTAGAATCATCGCCACTCGCAAAGTCAACACTTTGCAGACTGCGTAGGTTCACAAATGTTTCGGATGACTTTGCCTTGAAATCACCTTGCATTGTGCAAATTGAGAGGCGTAATGGCTGCAAACCCATCCGGGAACACTCCAGGCTTCTGCAACATGCAGGTTCAAGGTTTAGGTTGTTCAATCTGCACAGAACTTCCCAAATAGCCGATAAGATCCCGAACTTGGTCATTGCTGAGTGTCTGAAGCAATCCGTCGGGCATCATCGAGACTTGCGATAAAGAACGGCTTTCAATCTCAGGCTTCGGAATAACCAAGCGTTCATTGGCGGTCTGAACTGTTAGGGCTTGATCGCTTTCATCGACAATCAACCCAGTGATAACTCTGCCTGCGTCGGTCAAGATGATTTCCATTTGAAAATCCTTCGAGACCGCCGCACTGGGATCGACAAGATTCTCAAGCACGTAATCAAGATTGGTGCGCTGCGATCCAGTAATCTCGGGACCGATCGTCCCGCCGGAGCCAAACAATCTATGACAATTTGCGCAGCTCTTTTCAAACAGCGCACGACCGGCTGGCAAGTTCGCTCGTTTTAACGCGTCGGCCGTCAATCGTTTCTTGTATCCGGCGATCAACTTGGCTTTGTCCGCCGGAGTCGTTCGCAACCCCCCCCAGGCTTTGGTGATTCGAGCACTCAACGGCGTACTGTTCAAACTCAATAACTGACGAGCAGTGAAGGCTGTCACATCTTTACGTGGTACGTGATCTGTTTCAATTGCGTCCATCAACTTCGTTCCCCAAGCCACCCGCGAGGCAAGCGTCTGCAACGCATCTTGCTTGGCGCCGCTGTCTAGCTTTGCATAACGCGTAAGCAACAGTTCCGCCGTCGCAGCTTCATCAAACTCAGCTAGTCCTCGAATTGCTTCGCTTTGAACGGCCGCGTCATCCACCAAATCCAGCAACAGCGCACCAACACCTGAGTCTTTCTTGGCCACCAATGAATGTACGGCTCGCTGGCGATTCGCGGCCAAAGCTTTGGGGTCAATCGCCAAACTTCGCAGTGACTGCAAAGCCCTTGGGTCACTGAACACCAACGCCAACTCGATCGCTGCTAAATGAACGCGTGGTTTATTGTTGTCATCCAATTTCGCAAACGCTTCCGTCCAACTTTTCGGCATCGCCACCGAACGCTGCCCTTCCAGACCTTTCAACATTCCCGTAAGCAAATCCAACTGAAGTGCTTCGTCGCTGTTCTCAACTAGCAGTTTAGTCAGACCCTCCAGCCCAAGTTTTGCCCGCCCATGCGATGCAACACGACGAGCGATGTAACTGCGATCAAGCGGAATCGCGGCCCCTCGAGCAAGCTCAACAAAGCGAGATAGGTCCGTATCCACCAGCGGCTCGATCCCGTACCAGATCATCAGCGGCAAATTCTGATCTGCGGCGTCTTCAGCATGCTTGAGCAACCCACTTGCAATCTCCCAACGACTATTCAAAGGCAATCGTTGGAGGGCGCTGGCCAATTGCAATCGCACAGAAGCCGACCCATCCCTGACTGCCATGTCGGCCAACCGCTGCACGCCTGTTAGACTCGCTTGATAATTCTCGCATAGCAACTTAACAGCCCAACCGCGCACATATTCGCTCGTGTGATCCAGTTGACTCAACAAAAACGCATCATCCATCTTGCCAATTGCATGCAGCGTCCAAAGAGCTCGCAACTTACGCGGCACTTCTTCATGATCCGCGAACATTTTCAATAGCGATTTACCAACCGCAGTCATATCGCGTCCCTCTGCCGCTCGCTCTTGCAGCACACGCCGGGCGTGACGGACGTGCCAATCGTTGTGATGCGAATGTAGCGTGACTAACTCGTCGTCAGACAACTTTGCAACATTCACCTCTAGCGGTTTCGTTTCGCCATAGGTGACTTTAAAAATGCGTCCGGTCTCGCGCTGTGTATTGCGAACGCTATGGCATTCGCCAATATCCGACCAATCGCTAACAAACACACTCCCATCGGGACCGTACTGAATGTTCACTCCCACATGCCATGGATCTTGTGACCGGATAATGTCAGCACCGTGTGACGCCGTGTAGCCGGAACCCGAACGCCGCAGCAAGTCGTTGTTAACCCGTTTGCCATGAATGTTGTTCATGAAGACGGTATTGCGATACTTGTCTGGCCAATTGTCGCCCAGATAAACCATCGTTCCGCAGTGAGCATGTCCGCCGCCGAGTTTATCTTCCTCAGGGCTGCCAATTCCTTCATGAAAATCTTGAGAACCTAGAAAGTGATAGTGATCAGCGATCGTTGCGATCCGTTCATAAGCAAAGCGACTTGACTCACGATTGCGCCACGGCTCGTAATGCGCCCCCTGTATTACATGGAACAGATGCGGGTTGACACAGTTCGAAACAAAGCCTTCGCCGACGTCATCCCAATCGATACCCCAAGGATTGGTCGTCCCGTCAGCATAGGGTTCCCAAGTATGTTTTACAGGGTGATAACGATAGAC
>JANNNN010000718.1:0-6986 GCA_031398555.1 Planctomycetia bacterium
CCGTATGCGTAGCTTGGGGCCATTTGCCCCGAGCTCCATTTGCCCTTCAGTTCGGACGGGACAAATGGTCCCATCCTACGATTAATGCTTGGGCGTGTATGTTATGTCTTTGTTCGTCAGCGGTACAGGGTTCTTAATTCGATAAACTTCTTCACCGTCGAACCGAGCTGGCCCCGTTGCTACCGATCTAGCCGCGAATTCGCTCGCCCAAACAGTACCGGTCTTTTTGATTTGTTCTTGCATGTCCAAGATAGCTTTGATGACTTGCTCTGGTCGCGGCGGGCAACCTGGAATGTAAACATCCACGGGAATAAAACGGTCAACGCCTTGCACGACGGAATAGGTATCGAACACGCCACCAGTGCAAGCACACGCGCCCATCGAGATGCACCATTTGGGTTCGGGCATCTGCAACCAGATCCGCTGCAGAACGGGCAACATCTTCATCACTACGCGACCGGCAACAATCATCAGATCGCATTGGCGCGGAGTGAACCGCATGACTTCGCTGCCGAAACGAGACAAATCGTGCTTGCTCGCCGCGGTGCTCATCAGTTCGATACCGCAGCACGCGGTTGCGAAAGGCATTGGCCACAGACTGTTGGCGCGAGCCCAATTGGCGGCTGCGTCGAGTTGCGTAAAAAAGAAACCGTCTTTGGTCGGATTTACTGCTGGTCCCGCCATCCGAAAATACCCTTCTTACGCGCATAAATGTAAGCCAAACCGACGGTCGCAAATAACAGCATGAGAATGCCGAAGACCACAGGTCGATATTCGTGCCCAAGTCCGTCTGGCGCGTTGAAAGCGACGGCGTAAGGGTAAATTAACAAGAGTTCAACGTCGAAGACAAGGAAAAGTATCGCTATCAGATAAAACCGCACATCAAGCGGTTTTCGGGCGTCGCCGGTCGGATCCATGCCCGATTCATACGGCATGTCTTTGATAGCATTCTTTTTCCGAGGCGCGATAACGTGCGGAGCAACCAAGCTGAAAGCAGCAAAGCCTAGGATCGCCAGCAGGTAGATGAAAATCGGCAGGAATTCGGACAAGTTTGTTGCTCTCGAAAGTGGATGCCTAATGTTATGAGAGTTATAGCAATTGCTGCAATGGCCATAACTGCCACCTAGAGTCGCTTTCTCTCTAAAATTGACTTTAGCGACGAACTAACCGCCCTAAAATATAAGCAAAGTCCGATAAAACGTCGCTGGGAGGTAAAGAAAAACTTTGCCATCGCCGTTGGCGTTTTGTGGCCAACAGCCTTCAGCTGTTCGTGATTAACTCAATTTTCACTACTATTGCTGAGTCAAAGGGAATTATCTGCAATGCTGTTCGAGCAGCTGAGAGTTGGGTTTAAGTGCATCCGGATTCTTACGAAACCCGCTACCTAAACGCTAGGTTAGGGCATTTGCCAAGATTTGCGTAAAGCCCATTCGGTGGTCATCAGTCCGCAGAAGAGGATCAAGTACAACCATGAATCCCAGGCTGCGTCGCCTAAGCGGCGTTTTTCGAGTGTCGTGACTTTCGTTGTTTCTTGTCGATTGCGGAGCCACTCGATACCCTCAGCAATGTTTTCAGGCAGTAGCAGACGACCACCAGCCGCGTTGTTGGCAGATGCCAAATTTGCCATCATCCGCCAATCAGCCGAGGGTTGAGCGAGTTCACGCGATTCATCGCGAACGATGAAGGCGATCTCGGAAGTGTAGCTTTTGCCATCGGCACTCTCGGCGGTAAGTGCCGCACGATGTAATCCAGGTTGATCTAAGCCACTTAATTTTGCATCGCGCCTGTTCGCACCCTCGGAGACGGTTTCCAGGTTACGCAACCACTTGCCTTCACGCGTTAATTCGAGCTTCAACTTTTCGGGCATCGGTTTGTTGTCAGTGCCGCCAAACCATTCCAGATGAACCGCTGTCGTGTCATCGATGCTCAATCGGCGTCGGTCGAGTTTCATCACAAAGCCTTCATCGATGGCATCGCGCCGCAGTAACCACAACACCGCTTGCCGCCAAAACTGCTTATGAATCTGCTGATCCCCGCTCAGCCACCATTGCCAAGTTTCATCGCCCGCGAATGCCAACACTCGGCCTTTGCCAAATTCGCCGGTCACCAAGATGGGGTCGCCTTTCTCACTAACTGCGAGGACTTTTACGCCAGGTTGTACCTTCGGTTTGCCTAGTCGATTGATCGAATTCATGGGCTTTAGATTCTCCCAAAGCTTTGCATTTTCAGGTTCGGGAACAAGCGAAGTAATGGGATGTTCGTTCAGCAACTTGATTCGAGTTGGCTCAGAAGTGTGAAAATTCGGATTTACAGGCTGGTCGAAGGCCTGCGATCGACCCTTTTCCAGCAGCGTTACGGGAAACGCATCTGCCAATTTAGTGTTACCGTAACCACCTGCATCGAAACTGTGGTAGCCGCCCATCAATAACAAACCTGCACCCATATTACTGACTCTTTGACGTATGGCGGCAATGTTGGCGGGATGGATGGCCGATGAATCGATGTCGCCTAATAAGATCACATCATATTTTGCAAAATCCAAATTCACTGGCGGTTTGCTAAAGTCAATTGGCCAGCTCCTACGACTCTTTTCCTGAATCCATCCGTAATCTACTACGAAGTCTCGCGAGCTATTGAGCGAACGTTTCAAATATTGCTGCTCATAACGGGGTTCGCCTTCGAGGTACAAGATTCGAGCACCTCCTTTACGAACGGTTACGAAGGCAATAGCCGTGTTGTTAGTCGTAACCTGTTCGTTGATGTCCGCCTTGGCATCGACCTGTAAAAGGTACTCGCCCTCTTCAGGTGCGATCAATTTGATACTTCTTGAAATGCTTTGTGTTGGCTCCGTTGCAGACAGTTGTTCTGCAGCAAGTATTTGATCCGGCTTGCCACTCGACCGCAGTGTGAAATTCAACTTGATGGGTTGGTTTTGGACACCTTGGGCGCGAACGATAAGCGGGATTTGAAGTTCTTTTTTTTCAAAGGCATCGAGATGTTCTGGTAGGCCTTCGATGGCGATATCTCGAAACTGACTGCGACTTGTGCGCGGACCGATGCCAACGACGAGGAGAGCTTGATCGAGCTGCGCCATTTGACTGGCGATTGAAGTAGGCTCTACTTCAGGTGGCAAAGCGGTTTGGGCTGCATCGCTGACAAGTATTACACCCCGCAAAGGCGGATCGACTTGAGTACGTTGCAACTCGGCCAGAGTCTTTCCCAGATCGGTCAATTTCCCGCCTGGCGCGACTTTGAAAGAGCGTTGCAAGCTTGGAAGATCATCGTCAGTTGCTTTCCGCAGCGATGAATCAAAAAAGTAGGGAACGATTTTGGTTTGGCCAATCTTCAAGTCCGTCTCCGAGACGATGGCAGACCAAACCTCCTGTTGAACTCTCCAACGATCTTTGTTGCTCGTTTCACTCGGCAGCGTCATGCTTTGCGATTGATCGAGCAGAACGGCAATTGCGCCCGCGCTCTCACGCTCATTGGTGGAAATCAAACCCGGTCGCAACCAACCGAGCAAAAGAACCAATGCCGCCGCCAACCTTAACAATGCCAGCGTCCAGCGACCACCTATCGAGATCGCGGTGTTGGTCAAAGTTAACCAAAGACTGGCCAACATGATTATCGCCAGAGGAATTAATGCATACCAACCGAACACAGGTTCAGCGCTTAACGATTCCATGTTAGGCTCCCTGCTTTCGGCTGAATTTGATCTTATAAAAGCGATTCGACATTGCTTGTTCGGCCAAAAACAACCCTGCGACGAATACCATGAGCAATGGGAAAAGTTCGCGACCAAAGCGAGCTTGCCCAACGCTGCTTTCAATCTCATCCCGATTTCTCGCAAGACGGTAAGTGCCCGCGCCGAGTCGTTCGTTAAGCTGCTCTGGTGTCAATCGTTCCAACAAAGTGTCGGCAGCTGGCGCGTTGATGCTAACCGATCGAGAGACTGACGAAGTCCTTTGCCCGCGCATCCGATAAATACCTGATTGCTCGAATTGCCCAAGATTGATTCGGCCTTCGAGGGCTTCAACGCCACGCGACTGCCCGTTTGGAAGGAACAATTCATATCGACTGGGCCAATGCAATGGATCGTTGGTCAAACTGACCAGTTCACCAACTGAGTAATTCACTTTCGCTTGATCCGCTCCGCTGAGCGTTTGTACGCAACCGAGCAGCAACGCATAAGGAGGCCACACATCTTCGCCAACAGACAGCTCATTCCACAACGGACGGCTCGACTGTGCCGGGTCAGGAATCGGAGTAGTAATCGTGATGACTTGACCTCGCCCCACGGATTGAGCAGTTACGGCGGGTCCGCTGCCATCGCTGTAATCAATGAGTGTTTGCGCTGAGTCAGAAAGGGATTCGATATTCCAATGTTGAAAAACTGGATATGGATTCCATCGTACTTCGGATTGACCAAACAAATGGAAAATGGGATGCGAAAGGGCGACAGGTTGAAAAAAACTGAACTGTCCGGGATTGGCGACTTTCGGATTGGCCATTTTTCCGGGCAATAGGCTGGCCAGTGGTGATTCGTTCAACGCTGCAGCGCTGGTTGGTCCCGCACCGAGAATGATCAGTAGACCGCCGCCGCCGAGCACATGCTCCTTTAAACTCTGACCTTGCACAGCCGAAATCACCGTAGGGTCGTACAAGCAGACCACCGAGAACCGCTCCAGCGCGACTCGGCCTAACTGTGAATATCGGACGGTCTCGCACAGTGAAGCGGCTTGAAGCGATTCACCGGCACCGGAGATGATGGTGTATTGGAGATAACGAGCGATGTCAGCATCGTCAGCAACGACCAATGAAGGACGTTGCGCATTGGCTAAGACAGTTACAAAGCGTTCATTGTCCAATTGCAGTGGATCGGGGTGATCGAGTCGGATGGTGAAATTATGCGAACCGGCTTCGAGCTTTTTCGCCATCAACTTGACGGTAGCCATCCGGTCGCTCGTTAGATCAACAACTTGGCGATCAACAACTTTCGTACCAGGCGTTTTTAGTTTGCCGTTGCTGATCACGGGCAACGTTGGATCGACGTCTTCTTGAATCAGTTCAATGGTGGGTGATTTATTATTCGCTGTGGCTGAACGTTCCACAGTGACTTCAAACCCGACGGAGAATCCTGCGGGTATCGTTTGAAAGTCGGGTTTGACGTCACCAAGCCGCCAGTTGGCCGTGTCCACATCGCCGACATCGATGATCTGCACTAGAACTTCTTCCGAATATTCCTTAAGAAGTTTTTGCACGTCATCGGTCCCAGCCGACCAAGAGCTGCTAGCCAAATCGGTAATAACGTAAATCTCTTTGCGTTGCAGATCCGTGGCCAAGACCAATTCGATGGCCGTTCGGATACGACCTGCTATGTCGATATGAGCGCCGCGTTGTTCAATTTGTTTGACTTGCGATTTGGCAGTTGCTGGATCGAGCGATAGTGAACCGACTGGAGCGCCAGCAAGAACGCCTACGCGACTATCGAGCGGCAACTTGTCGAGAATCCATATCGCCATGTCGCGGGCCGTTTCAAGTCTCTGCGCATTGTTCGATCGATAGGCGAGGCTCGGTCCGTTGTCAACGATCATCACAGCCGCTACCGGGGCCGATTGATCGGAGCTCGGAACAACGGGTCCGTCTGAAAGCGATTTGTAGCTCCACGTGGCGGCAGACAACCACAGCGCGACCGCGATAACCAATGCAGTCCACGAGATCATCGCTGGTTTGCGAGAAACAAAGGCGACAGCAGTGATCAGACTGGCTAAGGACGCGGCTACCACGACTCCGGAAATGCCCAATACACTGCCGATCATGGCGCTGTGGACTCGCGGTCGCGCCAGAGCCAGCGCCAACAATGCGAGCAACAGAACTCGCAGCATCAACAATAGAATGTGGCGTAGTTGCCAACTGCTGCTTTGTTCACGCGTCGTTTGCCTGACAAACTTGAGAGCCGGAAAGTCGATCAGTTGCGGTTGTCGCTGTCCGAACAAGTGCAGCAAGATCGGGACCGTGACTACGGCCAAACCTGCGATCAGCGACATGTGAAGAAAAGTCATGATTAGTTTAAAAACGGTTCCGGCGTCGCAAGAGGTATTCCATCAATGCCTTGTCATACGGTTGACTGGTGTCGAGCGGTACGTAGTCGACACGACTCTCTGTCAGTTGCTTTTCCAGTCGCGCTCGGAACAAAGCGATGTTCTTGCGATACTCCACAGCCGCGTCATTGGCTTGAACCGGCTCGATAGAACCGGTCTCTGGATCACGGAGTTGCAACATGCCTTGAAATGGGAACGAGACTTCGGCTTCATCAAGGATATGAAAGACGATGATGTCATGCCCAGAGTGACGTAGACTGCGGAGAGCTCGCAACATAGGCTCTTCGTCGGTTAACAGGTCGCTCATCAACATGATCAAACTTCGGTGACGCAACATCGCGGCGAGCTGTATCAGCGATGCGGCTAAGTCTGTTTTTCCAGCGACCTTCAGCTTAGTGAGCGCACCAAGAATGGTTGGCAGTTGACCGCGTCGGCTTCGTGGCGGCACATTGGCTCGCATCTTGGTATCGAACGTGACCAAGCCCACCGGGTCTTGCTGTTGAATCATCAGGTAGCTGAGGGCCGCGGAAAGGCAGATTGAATAGTCGAGCTTTGTCAGTTGTTGACGGTAGGTGTAGCCCATCGACTGGCTAAGATCGAGTACCAAGTAACCGGTCAGATTCGTTTCCGATTCATACTTCTTAATGTAGTACTTGCCAGTTTTTGCATACGCGACCCAATCGATACCTTTCGGGTCATCGCCGGGTGTGTAGCGACGATGTTCGCTAAACTCGACACTGAAACCATGAAATGGACTAGCGTGAAGACCTTGCAAGAATCCACGCACGACCATTTTGGCACGCAGGTCGAGTCGCTTTATATTTTCGGCCAATTAGTGGTTTATATACAGATCAACATCGAACAAAAAATATGAAATCTTGAATT
>JANNNN010000739.1:0-6682 GCA_031398555.1 Planctomycetia bacterium
GAACAAGTATCCGTGAGTTTTTCATCAAAGTGATGGGCGTCTGTAGGTACAGCCCGAGTCTAACGGGCTGTGGAGACTTGCTCGGCAGAGCCTCGTTCTCCCGTTCCATGTTGTCGGCTAACATCCTGTTGTTTGTCACCCGCACTAACCCCAAAATCTAATCTGGACAAAGCACTAGCCAGTAAATGATCGCATCCGCTCGACGATCGACGTAAAGCCTGGAAGCGCCGGAAACTGATCCAATGAGGGAAATAAAAAAGCGGGCGTGGATAACAAGGTGAAATCCACACCCGCCAATTTCGATACTCGTGCTTGGGTGATCTGCACGAGGGGGATGACTGCCGTCAGCAGCCCGCCGGCTACCTAAGGGTTATCACCCCAATGGCTGGTAGAACATCTACTCACGCGATCACCTCCTTCCAAAAACAAGGTCCTGCACGGCAATTCAACTAAAGTCAGCCTAGAGTGTGAATTGACCGCGTCTGAAGCATGCCCGTCGCGTTGCGTCCGCGACCCGGAAAGTCTGGTTGAGAAAATCGAACCTCAACCTACTTTAATTCTGCACCTTTATAGATACACAGTCAAGGAAAAAGTTCACAGTTTGCGACCCAGTTTGCGAAATTTTTGTTTAAGAAATGATTTTCGACGCAGGTGCCAGCCTATGTTTCTTTTCCTGCCTAGATTACCCAGACCGTTCGACGCCATGTCGCGTCAAATGACTCGATTTTCCAGTCCCGAACATCCGAAATCAAAGTTGTTACCTGCAATTGAGGTGACATTTATGGACGCAAGTCCAGAGCTTCAGACCAGGGAAGGTCAATGGCGAGCATGATGCGAAGCCGTCGGCCAGCCTCTCACTATTGACGGAAACCGTCGATGAGGAGGGATTTTCTGTGCCACGCCTCTCAATAATTATCCCACATCGCAACGATCAACAATTGGAAGATACTATTCTTTCGGTGTTGGAAAATCGTCCACGGGACTGTGAAATCATTGTCGCCCATGATGGGTCTTACCACGATCCGTATCAACTGGCCGATGAAGTTGTCTATGTTCAAGAAGAACACCCATCGACTGTCGTTGAGCTGCTCAACGCTGGTCTGATGACCGCATGCTCTCCAGTAGTCTGTGCACTGCTTGACGGCGTGGTCGTTCCAGCCAATTTTGCCGAGTCACCGCTGAAGCGATTTACGCGGCCTGAAGTGGCTGCGGTGGCGCCTCAGTTGCAAGTGAGTCGAAACAAAGTCTCCGGAATCGCTGGCGACGCGATTTTCTCTAAAGCCACACTGCGTAGTGGACGGGTCGAATCGAAAGGCGAGCATGCTGCTGCCCCGACACTCTCCGCCGGTTTCTATCGCCGTAAGTTGCTACGTGCCCTAGGCGGTTGGAACGACGAGCTTAGTTCTGGGAGTGCGGATGTTGAATTAGCATTACTGATGAGCCAACTCGATTTGACATGTGAATGTGAGCCCCAAGTTGTTGTTCAGGCCCACAAGGAAACGATACCGAGCCGCAAGTCGAAACTGGCGATCAACGAATTGGCCGGAATCGCCGCCGCGTATGGAATCGCCACGTCAAGCATGGCAGCAACGATGACGTCGATCATCACTGCTGCGTTCACCGGTAGCGTATCGGCGGCTCTCGCGTGGTCGTCGGGCTTGAACAATGCAAAGGTGACTCTAGAAGTTGTTGAGCGACTCGCCTACGCTCGAAAGCACTTAGAAGGCGTCCAGACAGCCGACTCGATCAAGAGCCAGTCGGAGAGCTTTCAAAGTCGACGTGCAGCTTAGGCTGGTTTTTAAGTGGCGTAAACTTCCAGCTTGCGATTTGGACTCATGTGCCACCAGATTCGGAACTTGTGCATTTTGCAGTTTCATTTTTCCACCCTCTTTAATTAAGAAGTGGGTGGTGAGAATTGGCAAAGTTGAAATGAAAATTGCAAAGGACTTGTCTGATTAAGCCCGAAGATAATCTGGCAAGCGGCGGACTTTGCCTTCGCGATCGATGCAGGCGATCACACTGGTTGCATGCACAATATCGACGGGAGCTGATTCGCCGTTTTCGGCCTGACGTACGATGCGATAGCTATGTTCAATTCGAACGCCCTTACTCTTAACGACTTTGGTTTCGAGCAAAAGCAAGTCATCGAAAACTGAGGCGCCGAGGTATCGAACATTCATTTCGGTCACGACCAGCATTAACCCGCTGGCTTCAAGGTCGCGATAGTTGTGCCCCATCGATCGGAGCAACTCAATACGGCCTCGCTCCAAGAAATTCAGATACTGTGCATGATGGACACGGCCCTGACCATCAGTCTCGTTGTAGCGGACTCGAATTTCAATTTGGTGCTGAAGCGTCATGCTGTGTTAGAATTTTTTCAATTGGTTATCAAGAAGAAGTTTGGACGGGAAAATGGCCACCCCACAAAACGGTTCTTCCAAGCCTATTCGATGATTGCCAAGTGGGGTAGATAGCGAATTCCGTTTTAGGGATTTGCTTTAATAAATGAAACTGTCACAATTTGTAGGTAGTAGGCCCATAAACCACAACGACTTGTGGCAAATCGACTTAGTAAAGCGAAGTGAATATGAGTTCAGGCGAAGGTGCGGCTACCAATTACCAAACCGCTAGGGGTAGAGACTATCCTACCATCCGGCAATTCACGGTTTTTCTGGAGAACCGTGTCGGGCAACTCCTGGACGTGGTTCGCCGATTTGAGGGCACGGGCATCCGAATCGTAGCCCTATCGATCAATGATTCCGCCGAATGCGCCTTCGTTCGCT
This sequence comes from Planctomycetia bacterium, assembly GCA_031398555.1. Taxonomy (GTDB): domain Bacteria; phylum Planctomycetota; class Planctomycetia; order Pirellulales; family Pirellulaceae; genus Aureliella. The sequence continues at coordinate 2,784 of JANNNN010000739.1, forward strand.
TTTTAGTCAGTCATCCGGAACGCGGCCGCGAGATTCTAGAGCGAGCCGGGTTGGCGATTATTGAAACCGATCTAATCGGCCTCGAGTTGCCTGCGGGGAGCCAACCGCTTCTACAGATTTGTGCGGCCCTCCTTCAGGCCGAGATCAACATCATCCAAGCCTACCCACTGATTATGGCCCCAGGTGGTGCTCCAGCAGTTGCGATCATGGTCGACAACACCGAAATCGCACTCGAAATGCTGGCTGAGAAGGGCTTCAAGATGATTCATGAAGACGATCTGATGGATACAGCCGGCTAGCCGGTGTTGCCTCACGATTTAGGAAATTCGGTTGGGTGGCTGGTTTCGTCAGAAACCGGATGCGCAGGAAATGTCACTTACAGCCACCGGTTTCTCACGAAACCAGCTACATTTAATGGTCCCAAACATCTGTGCCCTATGACAAGCACTTGAGCATGGCCGCGTGCAGCGCGGGACTCGACGTCGCCAGTAGCTTTGGATCCCAAAAATCGAACGGCCCACCATTGATACTTGTCAGTTGGGCACCAGCGGTTCGTGCAATAAGCCCTCCAGCGGCGACGTCCCAGGCCTTCACCGAAGTGGCCCAGTAGGCATCCAAGCAACCTTCAGCAACATAACATAGGTTCATCGCCGCCGAACCTAGACGCCGCAGCGATTGGCTTTTCTCGAGGACATTGAGGAATTGATGGACTTCCACATCGTCGCGTCGCACGTTGGGGCGAAAGCTGCAACAGACCATCGCTTTGTCTAACTGCTCGCAACCGCTCGCGCGAATCGGCTTGTTATTTTTCGTTACCGCCCCCTCGCTGGTCGCGGCATAGAGCGTATCGGACAACGGATCATAGACGACTCCAACTTGCGGTTCGTCTCCTTCGACGAGCGCGACGGACACGGAAAAGCCCGGCAAGCGATGCACGTAGTTGGCCGTACCATCCAGCGGGTCGACGACCCAGACCGGCCTACCACTGGCCTGTGCCCGCTCACGATCCGCAAGTGAAGATTCTTCACCGAGAAATTCGTGTTGCGGAAAGCGGATACGAATAAGTTGTTCTATGGCTTGCTGTGATGCCACGTCTGCGTCGGTCACCAGATCCATTGGCCCTTTCTCTCGCACAACAGCCTTGCCCAGGTAGTCAACGAGAATTTTGCCACCCAGCCGAGCAGCTTCACAAGCGGTTTCTAGTGTTGAACGCAAAGCGACCTCATAATTAAGTGGCGTAAGCTTCCAGCTTGCAGTGATTTCCTATTCCTGACTCTTCTACTCGTCCTACTCTTCTACTACTTCTGAACAACGCGTCCAGCACCGCCACGTCGCAATGCAACTCTACTCATAAATTGGATAATAGCAACCGAAAGCCGGCTCGCAAAACGCCCCAGGATCGTTGAAGCGTTGATGGCGATCAAGCGTAGCGATGGTCAGCAATTCGTCATCCGTCAATTCGAAATCAAAAATATCCAAGTTCTCGACCAAACGCTTCGGTTGGCTTGTCTTGGGAATCACTGCCGTTCCACGCTGCACTCCCCATCGCAAGACAACTTGTGCGGGCGTTTTGCCATGGGCAGCCGCGATATCGCGAATCACGGGCTGTCCTAGAACCGAATCCGCGTGCGTGGCCATTCCAAGCGGAATGTAAGAACCGGCTCCGAGCGGAGAAAACGCGGTGTAAGCGATTTGTTCTTGCCGGCAATAACGCAGCAGTTTCTCTTGCATTAAATACGGATGCGATTCCACTTGAAGCACAGTGGGCCGAATACTTGCCGTTGAAAGAAGATCGCGAATCAGCGAGCAACCGAAATTGCTGATACCAATGTGGCGAACCAAACCGGCTCGATGAATCTCCTCCATCGCCCCCCATGTTTCCGCGATCGGAACACTATCGGTCTCCATCTTCGGGCTGGATGCTGTCGGATCGTAAAACCAGCCCGGCGGATACCGCGTGTCAATCGGAACATGCTTGAGTGTTATGGGAAAGTGAATCAAATACAGGTCGAGGTAATCGACTTGCAAATCTTGCAACGTTCGCTCAAGCGCCGGGCGAACATGCTTGGGACGATGATAAGTGTTCCACAGTTTGCTAGTCACCCACAATTGTTCACGAGTGGTGGCTTTATCGCTGATCGATTGACGTATACCGTCGCCGACTTCGCGTTCATTGCCATAGTCGCAAGCAGCATCGAGATGCCTGTAGCCGGCCTTGATGGCTTGACGCACCATCTCGGCAGCATCTGCATTAGCAATCTTCCACATCCCTAAACCAACGCTTGGCATCGACGCACCGCCAGCCACTGGGATGCTTTTACTTAAAGACATGGTGAACTATCTCGAGGTCGGTTGGTGGGTTAAAGTGCAGCTTGAATTTTGGGTTCGTGATTTGAGTGTCGCACAATTGTCCCAATTGTAGCAGCAACAATTGCGACAATTGTACGACAATAAAACCACAAACCCTAAACCCTAACTTGGACAAGCACTAGGCTTGTTCCATAACATCCGCTTCGCGAGACTTGGCTAAATCGTTGGCCTCGTTCTCATACTTCTTCGTCAGTTCTTGGACTTCTTCCTTCATGCTTTTGCAATCATCTTCGCTGACGATTTTGTCCTTCTCTGCCGAATCGAGATCTTTGTTTGCGTCTCGGCGGATGGCGCGGATGGCGATCTTGGACTCTTCAGCGAGTTCTTTGATGCGAGCCACCATTTTTTTGCGAACTTCGGTACTGAGTGGGGGTATATTGAGTCGAATGAGCTTGCCGTCGTTCTGCGGGTTGAGCCCCAAATCACTGGCAACGATCGCTTTTTCGATATCTTTGATGGTGGACGTATCGTAGGGACGAACGACCAATTGGCTCGGTTCTGGTGCGCCGATAGACGCTAGTTGCTTCAGCGGACTCATCGATCCATAAACTTCGACGCGGACCGAATCGAGTAGCCCCGGTGTAGCGCGGCCAGTTCGAATGCCAGCAAGTGCATTCTTCAATACGCTGGTGGCTTTTTCCATCCGCTCTTCTGCATCCAACAAAACATTATCTACGCTCATCATTGCACCTGGTTGAGAAGGATTTAGTTGACTAAGTCAATTACGCCGTCGTCGTGGGCAGTTTGGGTCCGATACGTGTCCCCACGCGTTGACCCGAAACGGCTTTGACAATGTTGCCATCTTTCTTGAAATTGAAAACGAGCACAGGCATCCCGTGTTCGCGGCACTGCGAAATGGCTGTTCCATCCATGACTCTTAAGTTCTTCGCAATCACGGTTTCATAGTCCAGCTCACGATAGAGAACCGCATGCGGGTTTTTCTCTGGGTCGTCGCTATAAACGCCATCGACGCGAGTTGCTTTGAGCACAATGTCGGCACATAGTTCCAGCGCCCGTTGCGTGGCGGCAGTATCGGTAGTCACAAAAGGGCTGCCTGTGCCAGCACCGAGCACGACAATACGGCCCTTTTCCATATGGCGAATCGCGCGGCGACGAATAAAAGGTTCACAGACCCCGTCCATACGAATCGCTGACATGACCCGCGTTGTGCAGCCCACACTCTCGAGACCTTCTTGGAGAGCGAGTGCATTGATGACCGTTGCCAACATACCCATGTAGTGCGCGGTGGCTTCTTCTATTTTCGCCGAACTGGAGGTTTTAAACTGAGCTCCGCGAAGTATATTGCCGCCACCCACTACAACTGCAATCTGGCAGCCCAAACCATGAGCTTGCTTTATTTGCCCAGCAATCGCCGTAACTTCATCCATGCTGATGCCGCGCTCGCCAGCGTGCGCAAGGCTTTCCCCTGACAACTTAAGAATAACTCGGCGATACTGCGGCGTTACAGAAGTACTCTCGGCAGGCATAGACAAGGTTCTTTCAATTTCAGTGCAGTGATTTGGGCTGAT
>JANNNN010000755.1:0-4440 GCA_031398555.1 Planctomycetia bacterium
CCTCCAATTCAATGGGCGCTTTGAATGCAGAACCATTGATGGCTACGTTGCCGGCCGATGAGTTGCTGGCCATAGAACCGGCGATGAAGCCGCCATCTTTCAAGCGAACGCGAACTTGAGATTCAGCGAATGTACCATTTCCTAATCCGAATAAAGCAGTGGCAGCAAATACTACCCAAAGTCGCAAAGAATCCATATTGATCGCTCTCAAATTATCGCTCGTAAATCGGTAGGAATTTATAATTTAGTGCCAGCGCTAGAAGCGCCATCGAGGTGCTATTGGGCAATCCAAGCTGGCCTTGGAAGCTTCCGTCGGCGTTTTGAGCCGCTTTTAGCTGTCGAATGATCGAGCGGTTCCACTTTTCCCACGCCTGCAAATCCGCTTGGAAAAGCGCCTGTGCTTGATAGTACCGCGAGTATTCGGGATAGCTAGACGTCTCATTCAGATTCGATGTAACGTACTTTTCAACGGATGTGTATTGCTTTAGATCTTTGCGTTTAGCAATGCTAAAGACCAAGCAAGCGATCGATGACCTCGCGATCGATTCTCCAAATCCACTTAATCCTCCCGAGTATCCAACGATGCCGTTGGAACCCGTCATCGATGAAAAATACTGTATCGCTTTATCGATCGCTTTATCGGGAACTTCGATCCCGGCATTGCGCGCCGCCAGGAGCCCCATCATCACTGCGCCGGCCACAGAAGTATCTGCATCGCGAGCACTCGGAGAGTATCGCCATGCGCTATAGGGATTCTTAGACTGCGATGTTATGGCACAGCGCACACCCAACTCGAGCGCTTCGCCAAGACTGCGTTGCCGATCGGTAGTGGCACCGGCTGTCCAAAGGTCAGTTTCATCGACCGTACCGTACGCTTCTGCCAATGCCAACATAGCAAATCCATGATGATACATGCTGTTGCCCATGTAGCCGGTGGCTTTATCCTGCGAGCGAACGATGCTGCGAAGGGCCTTCCGAATGCCGGAACTGTATGGTCCAAAGTTCGGGTCTTCGCCGGACGCCAAAAACGCTAGCAGTCCCAAACCCGTGGTTCCAGGGCCCTGCTCGCCCCCAGTCCAGGTTCCCGCGTCGCTTTGAGTATCCACCAAGTACTTCAAACCGCGTTCCGTCATTTCTCGAACTTCGCGCGGGACCACATCGCCTTGCGGTACTGACACACCTTGCAGTCCAGCCGGTTCGTCAACGTCTGTGGTCTGCTTTTGAGCGATGCCATTCGTTGCCATCGCGATAGCAACAAATAGAACAAGTAACAAATTCTTTAAGGGCATTGTTGGAATTACCAGCCCGCAACTCAGATTGGTCATTGGTCTTTGGTCTTCAAGTTTTCATCGTAATTAATGCGGGAGGCGAAAACAGTGCTTCCATTAACCCGAAGGGTAAGCGAGGGCTGTGCCACCTGTCCCTCGCATACGCTGCGGGTTGGTAATTTCAGCGATCAAACATTTGTACGATGGGTGCGTACCGATCTCTAAGAATTTTTAAGGTCTTCATCTGCTCTTTGTCAAAGAGTTTCTCAAGATCAGCTTCGGGCACTTTTGCAAGCTTTGCGTAGCCGACATACGTTTCGAGTCCCTGCTGTGGCTGGATTGCCTTTAATTTCTGAGCATCGAGCAACTCGACCAGTTTCGTGCGTTGGTCTTGCACCAACGGTAGGCTCTCCTCAATTGTACTCACCGTCGTCAGAACCATCGCATGGTGGCGGCGTTCTAATTGTTCAGCCTGTAATTGCTTATAATCTCCAACTTGGGCCGCATCGAGTGTGCTGGCCATGACTTTCGCAAAGAGCGACTTTTCCTCGTACAATCCCGCATTGAGACGAGTAGTTAGTGGACTAACTACGGCCCACGCTTCCTGGACCGCATTCTGGTTTTGTTGATCAAGGCCCTTGGTTGCTTTGCGAGCCTGCTCGACTTCATGGAAAAAGCGATTGACATCCCCAGCCGCCGCCAACTTTAGCTTGACCGCCTGTTCTTCGGTAAGGCGACATTGGTCCTTCAACTGCGTGAGTTTCTGTTCCGCTTGATGCTGAAGCCCAAGCCGCACGCTCGCTTCTGTACGCCCGTTGTATAACCAAGACTGAATCCAGTCCTGCTGCTGCTGGGTCAACGCAGTGGACTGAAAAGACAACAGGCTCATCGCCGCGCATAAAACTGCGAGCGGAAGGTATGAAATTTTGGCTTTACGTCTTCCAGGGGATCTCATAAGTCTCTATTTAAATATACAAGTTCTTAGCGATTACCAATTCGTGCGGCAGTTCTACTGGGCGATGAAAACGACTTCTTGACCGTCGTTGAACGACTCAAATTGAAAATCTGCCTTCTGCATCCCATCGAAGATTTTTCGCTGCGTTGCTGTCAGAGCTTTGAGCGTCGAGGCCGGCAGATTCGGAATGAAGGACTGGTTTTGAAAGTAAAATGACGCTTGTATTTTCTGTATGCCGGACCATTCCGACAATGACTTAACCAATTCCTTGCGTTGAGAATCATTCAAGCTCAATCGCTCCTCGAGCACGGAGGCAACGCACTCAGCATTGGCCTGACGGCGGAAGGCATCGCGTTCCTTTACATGTTTCTCGAACTCCTCGAGTTGCTCGGGCTTGAGTATCTCTTTCACTTTGGTCTTATACGCGGTTGTCACGCGAGCGGCAGCCTCGAATGGATTGTCTTGCTGCACGCCAACATTTGGACCCCCAAAAACTCTTAGGACGCCCGCCGCAAAATTGCCAGCTTGCTTTACCGCAACGGCCTTTCCCTTGACCCACTTCGCATCCATCGTTTCGAGTTGTTTCAATTGCTCAGCGTCCAATTTGCAGACCCGCCGAATAAGAGCATTATCCACGGCAACCTTGGATATCAGTTTTGACCCCAGTTGACCTCCGTCCCCAGCCATTGCAAACATTTGAACCGCTTCGCCAGCAACCGCCAAACCTTCTTCCGCAGCAACAACGCCAACAACGTCAACCACTTGAACTGCAATCTGACCACCCGCAATTTGTGCGACAGGCTCAGTGTCGTCACCTTCCACACTGGCAGCGTTACCTTTAGCAGCCTGCGCCTCGACAGTCTTGACCCCAACAACCCTTACCTCGGCAGGCTTTGCTTCCTCAAGCGCTTGCGAATAAATCGAACCGGCGTTGGCGAGTAAGAATAGGGACACTGTAAAGTGAAAAAACAGCAATCGGATCCGAATCATCACTGGACTCAACATTTCACTCTCCTTGCTAATTCCATCCGTTGTCAGTTGCCGTTAAATGTACTCGCAAATGTCGAAGGTATTCGCCAGAGCAGAGGCATCCGCATGCATCGCATTCGACTACAGTCCGCTCTCCAATCGATTGAAGTACTCGTCCAAACCAGCTCTGAATTCTTCCGGCATCACACGGCCGGTTTCACCCGTGGCCTGAGAAACATCGCGATGTTCACGCTTCTCATTCTGATTTAGGCCGGTACCTAACAGAGCCAGCGCCGAATCCTGTGTCGTACCACTTCCTCCTCCACCTGGAGATGTTCCTCCGCCCCCGCCTCCATTTGGATTGATGCGTTTGCATTGCAACAGCAATTCAATGGCTTCGGTCTCAGCCGCGATTGCCGGGGCACCGGTTTGCGGTAACGCGAGAGTCTTCTCAGCATCGAACATGACACCACTGACTTGACTAAGCAATGCGATCTCTTTCGGAAACCGTTTATCACCGTCTTTTAATTCTTGAATCTTCGTTACGACGGCTTGGGTACGATCTTTCAGACCGAGTTGCGTTTCGCTGAGTTTGGTGGCTTCTTCCAAATGCTTCTCAGCAACCAATCCAGCCTTGGCCTGTTCCGCGACGCGAGTCGCTTCACGTAAGTTGACTTCACCTTCAAGAATTTGCAGCACTTCGAGGATCAACGAAGGCGGCAAAGCATCGGATGTTTTGCAGCCCGGGCAACTGCCGCTACAGGCTGGATCGACCAAATCTTCAGCCCAGCGGTCCAGTGTATCCGACCAATACTCGGCCTGGGCAATTGACATGCCGTGTTCTTTTGGCAACTCTTCGCTGATCAACTTCATCGCGTCAGTGACTTCGGACTTGCGCATGTCGTCGAGTACCACTTTAAATTGATTCATGCGGCGACGCTCAAAGTAGCTTTGCATGTCGTCCATGATGTACGAGACCGCCAAGCTGCTCTTCTGTTCAATGTCAGAGAGATCTTTTAGCAATTGTGTATCGGACTTTTCAACTTTTGCGACTTGTCCAAACAGTGCGTCAATGCGACTGCCAATGCGTTCAGCGACTTGGTTTTGCTCGCGGGATGCTGATTTCAAGCGTTTGACCAAAGTGCTACCTTCCATATTGGCGAGTAACGTGTTCAATTCGTCTGCAATCTTCTCGAACTCCGCCAGCAAGTCAGCTTGCTCATAAACAGCTTGCTCGACGGTTGAATC
>JANNNN010000764.1:0-2135 GCA_031398555.1 Planctomycetia bacterium
CTTAAGGCACGCAGGCTGGAAACCGGGTTTCCTGAATGGAAAGTCGCGGGTTTGCCTGTGGAGTGCTGACGCCTAAAGTCTGCCTTACATATTCGGGTTGCCGAGGATCCAAAGATCGTCGATCAAACTGCAGCGGCGTTCGCGGGTGAACGTCAACGGTGTCGTGACTCCTTCGCCGGTTGGTCCAGCGATGGAGAACGATGGATAGCCTTCGCCACCCAAGCCTAGCGACGCCATGCACGGGCCGTTCTTGACGAACAGGGTGGTATCCATGGCTCGAGCCATCTTGGTCATGTTGCGAACGTCGCGCGAATGGATCATGCTCGTGTGACGATAGCCGTGTTCGTAGTGTTTTGCCAACTCGATACCATGATCGATATTTCGGCAGCGAACAAATGGCACGAAGGGCATCATCTGCTCGACGTACACAAACGGATGCTCAGCAGGCGTTTCGCCGAAGAGCAACAGAGTCTTTGGATCGATCGTAACACCAGCTGCTTGAGCGAGTTTTACGGCGTCCTGTCCCAGCAAAGCTTTGGTTGGTGACAAGTGCTTATGAGCACCTTCGCCGACTTCAGCAAAAGCCGCTTCGGTCAGCTTGGCGACTTGTGAGCTGTTCAGTCGAATCGCACCGGCTCGCTCCATGGCCGCCATCATTGCATCGAAGACAGATTCGACAACAAAAACTTCTTTTTCAGCGATGCATAGCAAGTTGTTATCAAAGGTCGCGCCTTCGATGATACATCGTGCGGCGTTGTCCAGGTCGGCGGTTTCATCGACGACGACTGGCGGGTTGCCTGGGCCGGCAACAATCGCTCGCTTGCCGCTGTTGAGTGCCGCGCGAGCCACTGCAGGGCCGCCAGTTACACAGATCAACGCAACGTCGCGATTCTTGAAAATGGCAGCAGCGGATTCGAGCGTTGGATTGCGAACAACACAGATCAAATTCTCGATGCCGATGTCGGCAGCGATGGCTTGATTGAATCGCTTGACACCTTCGGCAGCGACCAAGCGGCCGCTCGGGTGCGGATTGACGACCAGCGTATTTCCTGCGGCGATCATGTTGATCGCGTTGCCTGTGATGGTTGGCAGGGAATGCGTAACCGGAGTGATCGCGCCGATGACTCCAAACGGTGCGTGCTCGATGACTGCCAACCCGCGGTCACCGCTATAGGCTTGAGTAGTCAGGAATTCAGTTCCGGGAACGCGTTCGCCGAGTGTTCGCAGTTTGCCGATCTTGTGTTCCAGTCGACCGATCTTGGTCTCGTTCATTTCCATCGTGCCTAGTTCCACCGATTGATCGATCGAGATGCGGCGGATGTGGTCGATAGCTTTTTTACGATCGGAAATTGGGCGTTCACGCAGTTGCTCGAAAGCTTGACGAGCCGCCGCGACGGCTTGATCGGCATCGTCAAAAATGCCGAAGTGGCCGCTGAAGTTCGAGGTCGATCCGCCATTGAGTTGGCTATTGCCACGCACTTCTTTGATGACTTGTGTAACCAAGCTGCGGATGAGTTCTTCGCTAATTTGCATGATTGATTTTGATTTGTTGGTGTTATGTGGTCGGACTGGCGCGAGCCACCGGTTGTTTAACTATTGTTCTTGTAACCCGCTGCGTAAGCGAGGGACTGGTTGCAAAGACCCTCCCCTGGCTTACGCTTGGGGTTAGTGTTTTTTCGGGCGTACAGAAATTCAAGCTCTAACTAGCAATCGGTTGCAACTTCAAGTCGTAAAACTAGCAAGCCAGAGCTTGAACTACTGCACGCGGGATCTTTTTCACTTGTCACTGCGACTCAGCGTCACTTGTTTGACGGTTGTAAACAGACTTCTTTTCAACGTTGACGGAATCGACGATGCCTATGACGACACAATCGATCGGTAGTTTGTTTGTCTCAGGCGTGAATCGAGCGCTACTGCCTTGAACGATCAAGACCATATCGCCGACACCGGCGCCGAGCATATCGACGGCGATGAACGTCCGACCGGTCGTGACCAAGCTTTCGCGATCGGTCGATTCGATTCGATATGGTTCGACGACGAGCAGTTTTTGCCCGCGCATCGATTCGACTTTTTCAGTCGATACAACGGAACCTGTTACTTTGGCTACAAACATGATCACTTAGTCCTTGAGCGCG
>JANNNN010000809.1:0-1944 GCA_031398555.1 Planctomycetia bacterium
ACTCCGCTGGTGATATAGTAGCGTCCCAAACCGTTATCGAGCACCGCCCCTCCGCAAATCTTTGATCGAGGCCCGTTATGACGTTATGCAGCCGCGGCGTCCGAGGCGCAACCACCGTCACCGAAAACTCTCGCGAAGCGATTCTCAACGCGACTCGTCAGATGCTTGCGTTGCTGATTCGCCGCAATCAGATCAAATCTGAAGACATTGCCAGTGCTATTTTTACTGTTACGAAAGATCTCAGCGCGGAGTTCCCTGCCCTGGCTGCTCGGCAATTGGGCTGGATCGAAGTCCCCCTACTTTGCGGCTACGAAATCGAAGTCCCTGGATCGCTTCCGCTCTGTGTTCGTGTTCTAGTGCACTGGAACACTGAATTGCCCCAAAACGCCATTCAGCACATCTACATCCACGACGCCGTTCGCCTTCGCCCGGATCTCTCAAAACTCCCGCCGGTCGACTGGTCGGAGCTGGAAGAATGGATTGGGGAAAACTTGGGGAGGAAATAGGTGACGTGTATTCTGTTTTGGTCGTCGGTGTGTTCTCGGATTGTACGCAGCGTTCTGGAATAACGGTTCATTGAAGCCGTAGGTAGAGGGCTGAGTAGCGTTTCCCCATAGCAGGATAGCTGTAATGCTGTTCAACAAATCGACGCCCCGATTGTCCTAGCGAATAAGCAAGTTCGGGGTTATCGATCAAACAGGCAATCTGTTTGGCAAGCGAGTCCACCTCAATTCCGTAGAAGCGATTAAGCCCCGAGCAGCAAGGTTTCTTGACTGGCAGCGCGATCTGCTGACCGAACCGAGCCGGGTTATCAAGGTATACGTCCGCCGCTCCGATTCCCTCAGTGACAACACAAGGCGTACCCATTCGATAACTTTCGCAAGCGACAAGATTGAAAGGTTCATAGTGGCTGCAAATTGCCGTGACATTTCCAAATGCGAAAAGCGCTGCGAGTTCAACCGGTTCTTCGATTTGTCCGGTGAATAATAAATAGTTCCGCGCATGCTCCGAATCATGCCTACTCAACTCGATCCGACGCGCTTGCTCAAACCGACCAGCCAAAATGGCTCGGACTTGCGGATAGCCGCCGTGGTAGAGCTGCGAAATAGCGCGGACAAACTCCGCTACCCCTTTACTCGGATCATCACGGCCGACTAAAAGAATTTTTTGCTGATCGGCATTGAATGCGATGGGTTCCTTAACCGCCGAACCCGCTCGAAAGCAATGCAATCCTTTTTCGCCATGGTAACTCGACAGCAATTCGTCCACGCGTTCTTTGTCGTGATCGCCAAACGACGTTCCGTTGTAAACGCAGTGCAAATTATTGCGCTCGTTTGGCATCAAGTCACGAACTTCTTCCATTGCTCGGTGATTCAAACTGACAATGGCATCAGCGTCCATTTGCTCGCGTCGCCAGAGTTGCCAGAGTGCCGTGACAAACCAAACATGATGAATGGCTTCATTCAAGTACTCTTCCGACAAACCCTGTGATCGCAACTCAGATCTTGCCGTTGTCGTTCGCCTAGTGACGCTTTCGCGTAAATCGATTTTGCCATCCCGTATCGCCTTTCGGCTTTCATCATTCAGACTCATAAAGTCGATACCCGTCAGCCGCATAAATCGATCGAGACCGCCTTGCAAATCATCGTGACGGGTTCTTACCAATTTGGGACGTACTCCCTTAAGTCGTTCGACGCAATTCAGTAAAGTTTCATAGCTGTTAAAGCGACGCGTATGCGTTTCGCGCGGAATGATGGAATCTGCATGAGAGTGGAAAATGTCGACTTGCGCGAAGATCGCTCGCAGTGCACGATTTTTCTCGAGATCAAGTTGCGATACCAAGTAGTCGAAACTTGTGAATGGCATTCTCGCTGAACAAGCATCGCGCCATCGAAATGCTTGGTATGCGGCAGCTTGACACAAGGAAACCGAAGTTTCCAAAGC
>JANNNN010000827.1:0-2764 GCA_031398555.1 Planctomycetia bacterium
GCCATCAAGCGTCTTTATCCAAACGACCTTGCTTGGTGGCCGCCGCCTTACGAATATGAATTCGAAAAGCTGCCGATCGATATCCTTAGCGGCAGCGAGCGATTGCGAAACGCTGTTGACGCAAGCAACGATGTTGAAATCAGTGCTTGCATTAGCGTTGATCAAGCCACTTGGATAGGCTCTACTAAGTCGATTCGAATCTACTGAGTTGTCGCAACCGCGGTGGGCATTAGTTGTGTTCGTGCGATATCATTTCCACGGCGAATGCGAAACGAATACTTCCTGGAAAACGCACTCCGGACACCATCAATTAATGGCTCTTGCCTACGATCCAAGTAGGGTAGCGTTGCGATCCCATTCCTTGCTAGAACCACGAACGCTTGATCTTCGTAAACGAATTTCCATCGGTGTTGCGTCGGTAGGGTCAACTCCGAATTTTCTTGGCGAAAAACTTCTAGCATGGGACGTAAGGCAGAGTTTTGATCGACGAGGACTGCATCGCAGGGATACTTTTCGAGCAGCTTTGGCCAAGCGTCGTTCCCTTTGAACAACGCGTCATGATCTAACATGACTTGTTCCTCATAGGCAACTTCGTAACGTCCGTCGAGACTAACGCGAACACTTGGGTACATCGTCCACGATATGTAAGCGCCTTGCGCGAACGGGGTCAGTAGATTTCCGTGAAAGTTATGTTCTTCAAGGTAATTCACCGCGCCCGAAGGAAAACATGCGTCCGAGTACTTTGCAGCCGGTGGCAACGTTGGCTTCCAGAATTGATTTGCAAACGCGAACAAGAAACATGCTGCGGCAATTGCTTGGCTAGCCCCGATGAACGCAGATCGATGAGTGTCCACAGTTCGAATCATCGACCTTCCCAGTGGTGTATGCGTCAACCAAGCTGGGACATAAGCCAGCCAAACCACGGCGCACAACGAACCGTGTCGAATGTGCTGTAGGGCCTCGTATATTGCCAAGCTCAAAAATGCAGCCCCGCGAAGTCGGGTGACTCGCACAAACCGCTGACAGTAGACAAATAAGAGAACGCATATCGCAAATGCGAGTAGTGTTAATTCCGGAGCATAGGTGTGCCACAGCGCATGCCATTCAAGTATCAATGGACGCGGCATCGTAATCGCATGGATGAGATACGGAATGTACCGCCAACCATACGGATTGATTGGAAGAGCAATGATAACGCAGCTACCAACGAGCATCAGATGCCACGTAGCCCTGCATGCGCTCGCTAACGAGCGACTGCGGAGCCATGCCGCTCCGAACCTTTCAATGCAGTGAAACCCAAACATGCCGAGTCCAACCACAAAACCTGCGTGAATGTTCAGCCATGCAACCAACATCAACCACCAGGCAATCACCCAAGCTCGTCGGCCGCGACAATCGAGTTCTTGCATCCACATCTGGGCCGCTAAGAATACAAGCGTAAACAATTGCGCGCGGACGGTCGCAAAGCCGACCCAGAGAAACGGAAATGTGAATGCAGCTACACAAGCGAAAACGTAAGGGTGAGCACCTCGCAGACGGGCGACGCGGTACAGGAACACCCACAGCCCGCATATCAATTGCAATCGAAGAATGGCGATGCCCGCCATCCCGAGGCCGCTTTCGACAGACACTATGTAAAGGATCGCGCCCGTGCCCCACTCGTGATGGACTGAAGGGCTAACGGTTGGCGTGAACGCAAACAGATCTTGCGTCGGAAACGCTCCGCGAACTAGCGCTTCACGAAACAATGCCATTTCGTGAAAAACGTCATGTGTCACTTCCTGGAGTCGAGTTATGTAGGCTAGAAATCCACAGGCCACTGCAACGAATAACCAGGCGATCAAAATAGCATCGCGTGAGGAACCAACTCGGAAGTTGGCCCGCAGTGAATTGTGCAGCGTTTGCTTTAATCCGGTCATGTTCATCGAAATCCATTTTCCCCATCGTCAAAGCTAGCACCGGAACCGATCCGGCCTCAAATTTGCAATTTATTTACCTAACTTCGAACTTGGAACAAGCGTCGACTTTTCCGAGAAATCCGAATGTTCCGCTCAAGTATTGACCTATCGTTAGTCGGACAGGCTCTCTAGACTTCGCCCGCAGTGCGTCGCTTTGGAGAGAGCAGCCCTGCGGAACTCATTTGGGCGTGGCCGCCGCGTGTGGTCCAAGTGCGGAGAATTGTTAACGGTGGAGGACGCTGTTAGCGGTAAACCGCATTACAAATTGAACCCAGTTTCGCAGTTCGCTGGTCGAGGCACTCGCAATTGTCTCAGGCAAGTACGTCTGCATGTCAAATAATTCCGCGATTAGTGACCCAATGGATTGAGTCGCTTGCGCGTAGATTACAAAAGGAGTTGCGAGCATGGAAGCTCGTCGCATTCGCCTATCCATGATGGGCTTGGCCACTGTCGTCGCTTTAATTTTCAGCGTACCGGCTATGGGGCAGCTCTCGCCTCACCAGCAGCCCAATGTGCAGCAACATGTTGCTCAGTCGCAGAACTTCATCGTGTTTGCGTCCAACCCGCAGTTTGCTGCGCAAGTTTCGAAAGCCGCTGAAGACTACCGCAGCAATTTGGCAATGTACTGGCTTGGCAAAGAGTTACCCGCTTGGTCGCAGCGTTGCCCCGTTCACGTGTTCGCCAGTCCCAAACTTGGAGCTGGCGGCGAGACTCGCTTTTCACCGATTCCGGGCGGAGTAGGCAACTGGATGATGGAAGTCCAAGGGACCGAGGAGCGAGTCCTTGATAGCGTTTTGCCGCATGAA
>JANNNN010000829.1:0-2679 GCA_031398555.1 Planctomycetia bacterium
GATGGCGAGTCGATTGCGCTGGCGGCTTTGTATCGCTTGGCCAAGGTCAAAGCGGGTGCAATCAAGATGGCTGATGTTGCCAAAGCGATCAAGGAATTGGACTACAACCCTGAAAAAGCCAATCCACTGTATGCATAACCCACTGTATGCATAACTTGGCTAAGCAATGCGAAACCTGATGTGAGTGCAAGCTGCTAAAAAATGAAGACACTGGCATGCCAGTGCCACACAACGAAGACACTGGCGTGCAAGCTGCTAACAAAACGAAGTCACTAGCCTCAAAAAATCGCTGGCTTGCCAGTGGCACACAAAATCGAACTGATAGTTGGGACGAAACATGGCGATCGACGTAAAGCTTCCGGAACTCGGCGACGGTATCACTTCAGGCGATGTGCTAGAAGTTTTAGTTGCCGAAGGCGCAGTCGTTAAAAAAGACCAAGGCTTAATCGAAATAGAAACCGACAAGGCGACGGTAACGGTCCCCAGTCCATCAGCGGGGAAGGTCGTTAAGATCCTCGTCGCTGCTGGCCAAGCGGTTCCTATCGGTGGTGTCATTCTGCAACTCGAAGGTGCCGCTGCTGAAGCTCCTAAAGCTGCGGCGCCAAAACCGGCTCCTGCCGCTGAAGCACCCAAGGCCGAAGCACCTAAGCCAGCTCTAGCAAAACCAGCACCCGCGAAGCCAGTGCCGGCACCGGCTGCACAACCCAAGCCGGCTCCAGCACCTGCGGCTAAACAACCCGTTGCACCTGAGCCAGAGCCAGTCTCGGTAGCAACGCCGACTGAACATACCGAGGCCGGCGATGACGTAGCCGCCGGACCAGCCGTCCGCCGATTCGCTCGTGAAGTCGGTATCGACTTGACAACCGTCGCTGGCACCGGAGAAGGTGGTCGCATCACCCGCGAAGATGTGCTTTCTGCAGTCCGCGGTTCCGGAACTTCACGCAACCAAGTTGCGGTGGCCCCAGCAAATACAGGTGCCCCGCAAGCCAACGCAATTGCTTCAGCCACGCCCCCGTTGGCTTCGCCCGTCGGTGGCAACAAAGTCATTCCGCTGCCGGGTCAACCGTCGCAAGACGATTATGGCCCGGTCCGCGTCGAACGGATGGCCAAGATTCGAAAGGTGATCGCGAATCAAATGCACAAATCGTGGAGCACTGTGCCGCGAGTCACCAACTTTGATGATGCCGATGTCACCGATCTCGAAGCCTTCCGCGCGACCAGCAAAGACGACTACGCCGCCCAAGGTATCAAGCTGACCACGATGCCGTTCTTAATCAAAGCCGTTGCCACGGCACTGCGTCATCATCCATCGATGAACGCGGTGATTGATATGGACAATGATCAGATCATTTACAAAGACTATGTCAACATCGGAATTGCTGTCGACACGGAACGCGGTCTGGTGGTCCCCAATATCCGTCACGCTGATGCGCTGACGATTCCGGACATCGCTCGAGCGCTAGGTGACTTAGCCGCTCGTGTTCGAGGCGGCGAATTCGGTGTCAACGAATTGCGGGGTGGTACGTTTACAATCAGTAACCTAGGCGCAATCGGTGGCACGTACAGTACGCCGATTGTCAACGTTCCCGAAGTTGCGATTTTGCTGGTTGGTCGCACACGTAAATTGCCAGTTGTAATGCCAGATGATTCGATTAAGGCTCGACTGATGATGCCGTTGAGTCTTTCATATGATCATCGCTTGGTCGACGGTGGCACCGCCACTCGGTTTTTGAACGATGTGATCGCTTACTTGGAAGCTCCGAGTCGCTTGTTGCTGGCGATCAACTAGAAAATGTAGTGGGGCCGTTATTTGAGGTAGCTGGTTTCGTCAGAAACCGGTTGGATGGAGAGATAACCTTCGCAGCTTCCGGTTTCTCACGAAACCAGCTACTTGAATGCGCCCTACCCGGCGGCAGCGGTCACATTCATACGCGGAACGTCGCTAACGCGATCTGCCGAGCGGTTAAAATCGCAATCTTCCCATTTGACATTTCGAATTGGCTATTCTTAGCCCCCCAAAAGCAGTAGTCGTCGATTTGTCGTTTTCGCCTATTTAGCGTAAACTTCTGGGGTTCTAGGAAAATCGTGGGCCAACAACATCCTTTTTCGCTCTTTGCTAAGGTAGAGGTTGCAGCGCCGCTCGACTTCCGGATACGCTACGGTTGCCGCTGCGTTCGCTGCCTGCACTTAATGCCCATATAAAACACTTGGAGCCGCTTGTGTTCACTCCATTCCGACAAATGTTAATTCGGGGCTTGATGATTTCGAGCTTAACCACCGTTTTTATAGTGACAGTCTGCGCCGATGAGCTGGCAAAATCCAAAGACGAAACGAGCAAGAAACAGACGGAGGTTCAAACGCCCAATGGCACGCAAAAGCCCACCGCCGAAGATCGCTCCAGTCGCGCAACCGCCCGAGTCAAAGGTGATTTAACATTTGATGATCTCAAGTTTGAAATCGAAAAAGGCGATCCCTTCGAACGTTCGATGCTTCCAAAAGAAATCGAAGAGCTGAACAAGAAAACGATTCGTATTCGCGGCTGGATTCTACCAGCGAGTGTTTTCAAGCAATCTGGGATCGATGAATTTGTATTGGTTCGTGACAACCAGGAATGTTGCTTTGGTCCGGGTGCGGCGATTTACGACTGCATCATGATCGATATGATGGAAGGCAAAACCA
>JANNNN010000855.1:0-11770 GCA_031398555.1 Planctomycetia bacterium
CGGGCAAAACCAACTCGATAGCCTCTTTGATGCTCTGGCATGAGCGTCAATTCTCGTTTGGATAAACGATTGACAATTCCAGTTCGGCGTTTTCCGACACCCGAAATGGGTAAATGGGCAGAGGAATGACTGGGCAAAAAATGGAAGAACTATCAAATGTTCGTGCCGGCCGTATTCATTCTTTTGCCCTGTAATTTTTTTGCACGTTTGCTTCTGCGTGATGAGATCAACTGGATCTGAAGAGCTCTTTGGCTTCGCGCATCCAGTCGACTTTGCCGTTCTTGGGCTGAGTGACCCAATAGGCTTTTTGAGAATCGACAACTCGTAATCGACGGTCATGCAACTTGGCTAGGTGATCGATGCGCTGCTTGTTGGTGTAAGTCAACACAATGTAGTTGTCTTCCACTTGCATTGCTTTGACAAACCAAATCGATGCGTCAATCTTTAGCTCCGCAACTTCAAGCAAACATTTTACTGGTCTCGGCAAACGACCAAACCGATCCGCTAGCTCGGCTTTCATTTCGTCGAGCTCGCTGATGTCGGTCAAACGACTAAGCCGACGATAGACATCGATCCGCTGACGCAGCTCGGGGACATAATCGTTCGGTAAGTAAGCTTTAACTGGCAAATCAATTTCAACTTCGATCGCCAACTTCGGTGGTTGATGCGTTAACTCGCGGACGGCGTTGCCCAGCAACTGGCAATACAGTTCGTAACCGACGGCCGCGATGTGACCGCTCTGCTGTGTTCCCAGTAAATTGCCAGCCCCGCGAATCTCCAAATCGCGCATGGCGATACCGAAACCTGCACCGATTTGGCTGTATTCTTCGATCGCGTGTAACCGACGGGCTGCATCCGGGGAAAGATGCTTGTGTCGATCGACTAACAGATAGCAGTAAGCTTGATGCTTGTAACGTCCGACACGTCCACGCAACTGATGCAGCTCCGATAGCCCGTAACGATTGGCTTCATCGATGAAAATGGTATTGGCGTTGGGAATATCCAAACCACTTTCGATAATGGTTGTAGCGAGCAAGATATCGTAGCGATGTTCGATGAAATCGATCATCACTTGCTCAAGTGCTCCTTCTTCCATTTGGCCGTGACCGATCACTATGCTGGCTTCGGGGCAAATGCGCTTCAGTCGCGCGGCAACCTCTTCGATGTCCTGGACGCGATTGTGGACAAAGTAAATCTGACCGCCTCGATTGAGCTCACGCAAAATGGCGTTGCGAATGATGTTGTCGTCGAAGCGAACCAAGCGGGTTTCTACGCTCAAGCGATCTTCAGGCGGCGTTTCGAGATTGGAGATGTCGCGGACACCGACTAACGACATGTGCAACGTTCGAGGAATCGGGGTCGCCGAAAGGGTTAGCACATCGACGTTCGATCGCATCTGCTTAAGACGCTCTTTGATCTCGACGCCAAAGCGTTGCTCTTCGTCGATGATCAGCAGGCCCAAGTTGTTAAACTTGAGATTTTTCGAGGCGATACGATGGGTGCCGACAACCAAATCAACTCGGCCAGTGTGAATACCGTTGATCGTCTCGCGTTGATTACGCGGCGAAACGAAGCGACTGAGTTTCTCGATGTCGAACGGGAATTCAGCCATTCGCTCACGAAAGGTTCTGTAATGCTGCTCTGCGAGAACCGTAGTTGGAACCAAGACGGCAACCTGGTAACCGCTATCGATGGCTTTGAATGCGGCTCGCATCGCGACTTCGGTTTTACCAAAGCCGACGTCACCACAGATCAGCCGATCCATGGGTCTTGAACTGGTCATGTCGTTCTTGACGGTAGCGATGGCAGTCAACTGGTCGGGCGTTTCGACATAAGAAAAAGAAGCGTCGAATTGATTCTGCCAAATACTGTCGTGGGCGAAAGCGATGCCCGGTTGGCTGCCACGGCGAGCCTGCAACTCGAGCAGTTCGACCGCCATGTCTTTGACGGCTTCTTGTGCGGCCTTCTTTTGTTTGGCCCAGGAGATCCCGCCGATTTTCGCTAGCTTCGGGCGACTCTTGGTTCCACCGACATATCTCTGAACCAGTTCAATTTTAGAGCTTGGTACATAGAGCTTCGTACCTGCATCGAACTCCAGTTCAAGATGCTCAAATTGCTGGCCATGCTTTTCGATCAGCTTGGTACCGCGATAGACTCCGATGCCATGCGACAAATGGACGACGAGATCGCCCTCGCGGAGGACGAGAAAACTCTCGATCGGACGGCTCTTGGTCCGCTTCGTTGATCGCCTAACGTGCGATCGACGAAGCAACTGGCCGGCGGTCAGCAACAACGTACCACTCGGCAAAAGTTCAAATCCACTTTGAAGTTGGCTGATGACAATTTCCAGCCGATCCTCTTTGGTGGCCGTTGAGACCGCCAACAGTTCGCGCAGCCGATCGCGCTCGCCTTCGTTCATTGCAACAACGATTACGTTGCGACCACCACTGTGCTGATCAATGTCGCTGGCGAGTCTTTCCAAGTCACCGCCAATGCGTTCGACGGTCCCCAATGGCAATCGTACAAGTTGTCCGAGGTAGCCCTCCTCGGATAACTGCGACGAATACACGATGGGAAATTCGGCGATACGTTTCCACGCGACCGCTGGTGCAGGGAATCGTTCTGGAAATGGGACACGATGCAAGAACGCGTCGGTTGCGACGGTGATAGTCCGCTGTTCATGAACGAACACAATGGTGCGTTCGGTCAGGTAATCTAACAATGAACCGTCTTGCGCCACTGAGCCTTGGACGGCCAGCAATTGCAGTTCGCTGCGTTGTTCGATGCTGCGCTGCGAAGTGATGTCGAAAGTACGCAGCGATTCAACTTCATCGTCGAACAATTCAATGCGGACGGGCATCGGTTCGTCGGGCGGGTAGATGTCCATGATACCGCCGCGTACCGCGAACTCGCCGGGTAACTGCACGGAGCTGGTCGCGTGATAACCTGATTTTACCAACCAAGTTCGTAGATCATCGACATCGATTCGCCGTCCAGCTGAAATGATTCGCTTGTCGCCTTCGAGTGAGTTAGGGCTCGGGACGCTATGTAGTAAAGCTGGCAGCGTGGTGACAATGATCGGAGGCGGCGATGTTCTTAATCCATTTGCATCGCGAGGTTCGATCGAATAGTTATAAAGTCCGCTGAGCACGTGTAGACGCTGGGCGGTCTCTTGATGTTGAAGCGATTCGAGTTCTGTTTCTTCGCTGCCCGGCGGAAAAACATCGACTCGTTGGCCCAGCAACTCGCCAAGCTCGGCCGCAACCGATTCGCTTTCAGCGATCTGAGCCATGATAATTACGATTGGTCTCGGATTAGCGTGATAGCAACCGGCTGCAATGGGCGCGACCGCTGCCGACCAGACGGAATCAAAAGTAACTCGCCGTTCGGTGTTGAGTGAATCGATGGCAGATTTGAGCGCAGGAATTTCGGCCACTTCGGCGACGATGTCGGCGAGTGTTACGGGGGCTCTTTTCACGGAGCGATTGACAGCTAGTACGGCGCGCCGCTCAGCCATGGCGTTCGCCGTGCTCCTTCCAGTGCTTGCACCCGCTCGACAGTGAACTGCGTGCTCAACTGTGAATGTCGCGCGGTTGTGAGATTCCGATTATACAGCCGATTCAAGGCCAGTCGTAGCTTGGGACCATTTGTCCCGAGCTTTTTTGGCTTGATTGGATGTGCGTTCTGTGGAGGAAAGCAGAGAAGAAAAGACAGTTGAGGACGGGAGAAATGGTCCCATCCTACTTTGTCTTAGTTCTCGTCATCAGGTCGCGGAAAAACGCCACTGATTCATCGACCGAGTCAGCTTGAATCAAGACTAAGTCTCCAACTTGAACATCACTGAGGATGCAGTTGACCGCATCCGTCCAGCTGGCAAAACACAAGTAATCGTTGATACGAGCTCCGATAGCCATCCCTTCGCGGAACAGCTGCATGATGTCACCCGGTTCACGACCGCGGACATAGGCCCCTTCGTAGAGCACGACTCGATCGAAGAAATGTCCAAGCATTTGACCTTGGCGAATCATATCGTCATCGCGGCGATCACCGGCGGTTGAGTAAAGTGCAATGCGTCGCTTGCTCGGGTAGCTGCAAATGGCATCGAGCACGTTCTTCAACGCGGAAGGGTTATGACCGTAGTCGATGATGACGGTCGCGCCGCCCCATTCGACCATGTTGAAGCGGCCCGGACTACCGTCTAAATTCGCAGAGAACGACTCGAGTCCTGCACGAATTACTTGAGCCGGAATGCCTTGAGCCCAAGTTGCTGCAGCAGCTGCCATGACGTTTTCAATTTGGAAACGGATGCGGCCGCCGTGAGTTATTGGAATCTTGTCGAGCGAAATTAAGGCGAATTCAGAATCTCCGTGAGCGAGGACGAGCGATTGATCGCGAACGAAGACGACTCGACCGCCGGCTTGACGACGTTCGACCAGGTAGGGATTCTCGGCCGAGTGCGAGAAAAATACCACGGCTCCCGGACACTTAGGCGCCATGGCAACGACCAAAGGATCGTCGGCGTTGAGGATCGCATGTCCTTGCGGGGAAACTACATCTACGATAGCACGTTTGACATCAGCCAATTGCTCGCAAGTGTTGATGTTGCTCAGACCCAGATGGTCGCCTTCACCGATGTTGGTTACGACGGCTACGTCGCATTGGTCAAAAGCGAGACCTTCACGAAGGATACCACCGCGAGCTGTTTCGAGAACGGCAGCGTCGATCAGTGGATTGCTGAGGATGCGTCGAGCGCTCTTGGGGCCGCTGCAATCATCTTTGTCAATCCGGCGTCCCATTACGTACACGCCATCGGTTGTTGTCATGCCAACGCGGCGACCTTGGACGAACATGATATGTGCGATCAAGCGTGTGACAGTTGTTTTGCCGTTCACGCCAGTGATTGCCACGACAGGTACACGACCATTGTTGCCTGCTGGGAACAGTGAATCGATGATCGCTTCGCCAACTGGTTGCGATTGACCTTCGGACGGTTCGAGGTGCATACGCAGACCAGGGCCAGCATTGACTTCGACAATTGCCGCGTTTTGAGACTCCATCGAGGCTTCGATACTGGTACTCACGACATCGATACCAGCGATATCAAGGCCAATTATTTTGGCCGCTTCAATGGCCCGGGCGGCAACATCGCGATGGACTTTTGCAGTGACGTCAATTGCCATACCGCCAGTGCTCAAGTTTGCATTGCGACGAATGAGAATCTTTTGCCCAACGGCTGGTACGGACTCGGTTGTCATCGATTGCTGAGCCAATACAGCTTCGGCAACGGCGTCGATCTTGATGAAGCTTAGAACGGTTGCATGCCCATCGCTGCGCCGAGGATCTTGATTAACGATGTCGACAAGTTGTCGAATAGTCGACTTCCCATCGCCAATGACTTGGGCCGGAACGCGGCGAGCGGCGGCGACCAAGTGATCACCGACGACGAGCAAACGGTAGTCGTCACCTTCAATGAAGTTCTCAACAACAATGGTCGACTCTTCTTCCAAAGCAGCCGCATATGCAGCCAAAACTTCTTCACGAGTGTGAAGATTGGTGGCAACGCCGCGGCCATGATTACCGTACTGCGGTTTTACAACGACTGGCAAGCCGATATCTTGAGCGGCTTCCCATGCGTCTTCGGCGTTTTCGACCGAGCGGCCGATGGGTACAGGTATGCCGGCGTTGTGCAGCAGCCTGCGAGTTAGTTCTTTATCTTGTGCGATCGATTCCGCGATGGCGCTAGTGCGATCCGTTTCTGCGGTGCAAATGCGGCGTTGCATGGCTCCATAACCGAGTTGCACAAGACTATTGGTGCTCATCCGAGTAAATGGAATGCCGCGACGTTTGGCAGCGTCGACGATCGAACGTGTGCTTGGCCCCAAGCAAACATCTTGAGCCTGCTCACGAAGCGCGGCAACTTCTGACTTCACGTCGAAGTCATTGCCCGACACGGCCGCCAAAACCACACGCTTGGCAAGATCCAACGCCGAGCGACCGACCGCTTCTTCCATATACTCGATGGCGACGCGATATACGCCTGGTTCATCCAGCGGAACAGCGCGACCAAAGCGAACGTCATTGCCAGCTAGGAATTGCAATTCGAGAGCTACGTGTTCGAGCACATGGGCTAAGTTGCTGCCGCGTCGCAGTTGCTCCAGAAAGCCGCCTCGTTCGCCAATGCTGCCGCGATGATCGACGAGCGTAGGCAACCAAGTCTTCAGTCGCTCGTTGAATCCCTCCATCTCGCTGGTAGAAGCGTTTCGCAGTTCCGCCAAATCAACCCAAGCTTCGAGAACGGTAATGTTCGTCCAAATATTTGGTCCTCGAAGGGCGAGGACTTTGCGAAATGCTAATGGTTCTACTGGTTTTGAATCTGACATGTATTTTGTATTCTCGATCAGCACTAGTGGTAAAGCTCATCAGTGTCTCGCCTCAAATAAATCGAGGTCGCGCCTACACCGACAGCGGTCCGAGTACGGTTCGCATTCGTTCAGTTGCTAGCAGTGCATATTCAGCCTCAGAGTTTGCATTAGTCGCAAACAAATCAACGACATGGTGGGGTTAGCTTGCAATAGGTGTGTGGTATCGACCAAGCGCCACAGCTAGGTCAAATTGCAGGTGGGGAAGTCGCTGAATGTCGATTCGAAACTGTAATCGACATTTTAGGACCACGATCTCTAATGGCCATTCTATTCCATCAGCGATTGAGTAGCGAAAAAGATTTTTCAAGTTCGACGGATTCATGAAGCGTTCGAAAGCCGACTTATTTAAAGTTGTTAGACTTGGCTATCCGATGCCCTGAAAGTTCCCGCCCGCAATTATCGCACATCGCGGCCACACGGCTAGGCATTAATCTTGACAGTTCGGTAAACTAGTTGCCAGTGCCTTTTGATCCAGTTTGCGAACTTTGTTGTCCGCCGAGCCAGGTACCGAGTATTTTCAGTGTCGCGAGGCCGAATTTCCGGGTGCTAAGCTTCACTAACCCGCACATCCGGCCCCGCCTTCATTTCTAAACGCTCCTTTGGCATTTAGATAAGGCGGAAGAGCTTAGGTTTCCTTTACTTTTCCGGATATCCCGGTCGAATTAGCTTATCTTTCATGAATTCGCCCAATTCCACTAACTCAGATCCCAACACCCTGGACAGCTCCTCAGCTCACGATTTGAAAGCGTCCATTCCTGTAACTTGGCAGCCCACGATCAAGTCGGCCATCGGTCCAGACGAGCGAGTTTTAGCATTCGTAGAGCTGGATCTCGATTCCAAGCGGAATTTTGCCCAAACGCTACTCGCGCTGACGAGTACTCGCCTAATCGAGTGCAGTATTTCAGCGACCGGCGTTGTAGGCTCCCCGAAATACTGGGAAATGACCGCCGAACTCGAATTGCACGCAAGTGTTCTCGCCGGCTTGGGAAAGCTAGAATTGCTGCAAGACGAGCAGGTCAAATTCCAGTGGCCATTCACATCGGCATGCGAATTGAGCGCGGATCGTTTTGCGGCCGCCTACGCTTCCATCGTTCGTAGTCGCGCTTTGTCGTCCACCAGCGATGCCGTAGTTGCCCGCTGCGCTTCTTGCGGAGCGGTGCTGCAAGAGGACCAAGCCACGTGCCCGTCTTGCACACCCACAGCGGCCCTTTCACCGTCGGCCTCGCTGATGCGATTAATGCCGTTTGCCAAGCGACGTGCGAGCACCATCACACTCGGTGTCCTATTAACCATCGCATCGACGGCTGCCGCAATGGTTCCAACGGGCCTTACCATTCCGCTGATCGATAACGTTTTAGAGCCCTGGCAAAACGCTCTTCAAGTCAACGAAGAAGTTCGTTACTCAATGATCTATGGATACATGGCGGCGCTTGCCGGTGCGGCTGTGTTGGCCTGGTTATTGGGCTGGGCGCGAACCTACGTGCTGGCACTCGCCAGCGAACAAGTTAGTTCCGACATCCGCAATGAAACCTATAGCCATCTCCAAAAACTGTCGCTTGAATACTATGGTGGACGACGTACGGGGGATTTAATATCGCGGATCAGCAGCGACACTGACCGGATCTGCAATTTTCTTTCTGCTCACATGGTGGACTTCATTAGCGATGTGATGATGTTTGTCTTTACGGCGATCATCTTGTTGCGAATCGATCCAATGTTGGCGTTAGCTGCGTTGATACCTTTCCCATTTATCGCTTGGCTAATCCAAAAAGTTCGAACGAACTTGCGACATGGTTTCGCTCGAGCTACCAACGCTTGGGGCGACATGGTCAGTGTCCTAACGGATGCAATTCCTGGGGTACGGGTTGTAAAGGCGTTCGCGCAAGAACAGCGTGAGATTGCACGCTTCGCGCATGCGAACAAAGTCGTTTACGATAACAACGTGCGAGTCAATCGACTGTGGTCGTTTTTTGGACCAACAGTAACTTTTATGAATGAAATCGGAGTGCTCGTCATCTGGGCTTTTGGGGCATGGCGAGTATCAACGGGCGACATTACCGTGGGCGTCCTGATCGGCTTTGTGTCGTACATCGCAAGGTTCTACATTCGCTTGGATTCAATGAGCGGTTTTATTGCCAACACTCAGCGAGCTGCGGCTTCGACACATCGGATCTTTGAAATTCTTGACCGCCAGCCGGTGGTCATGGAGCCAACGAATCCCGTAGCCATCGGAAAACTCAGCGGTGAAGTGACGCTCTCTGGAGTTAGGTTCAAGTACGGAAGCCGCGAAGTTTTGCGCGGAATCGATATGCGAATCGAGCCGGGCGAGTTGGTTGGCGTGGTAGGTCCGAGTGGATCAGGCAAAAGCACACTGGTAAATCTAGTTTGTCGCTTCTACGATCCAACGCAAGGGACAATCTCCGCTGGGAGTGTTGATATTCGTTCCTACGCCGTCGAACAGTATCGCCGCAATATCGGTATCGTACTGCAAGAGCCCTATCTATTCTTTGGCACCGTCGCCGAGAACATTACTTATGGTCGACCTAATGCGACGCGTGCCGAGATTATCGAAGCGGCTCGCGCGGCCCATGCGCATAACTTCATCGTCAAACTGCCCGATGGTTACGATTCGATTGTTGGCGAGCGCGGTCAAACTCTGTCAGGTGGTGAGCGTCAACGCATTTCGATCGCTCGCGCGCTGCTGACCGACCCAAGCATCCTGATCCTTGACGAAGCGACTTCGGCCGTTGACAACGAAACTGAGCGCGAGATTCAGAACGCTCTCGATAATTTGATTCGCGGGCGAACCACGATTGCCATCGCTCACCGATTGTCGACACTGCGAAACGCTAACCGCATTTTTGTGTTGGAAGCCGGTCGGGTCGTCGAAGTCGGTAAGCACGAAGAGTTGCTTGAGCGCGGCGGGGTGTATTCGCGACTGTACCATGCGCAGCTCGAGCCCAAAGAGGCGGCGTCGCCACAGCCCGCACCCACTTCTTTCCAACCGGTCCGTATTGTGAAACTTGGTTAGCCGTACCAGTGAGCTGCGGGTCCTGTGAGCCGACGGCTCTAGCCGCGGGTGAACGAAGGACTAGTCGGTCATAACCACTTGTCCGAATAACGCGCAGCGTCAAAAAGGAACACCAACATTGGCAAGACGGCGAGGAAATTGGACCGCCCTACTTCGAGACCCGCGGCTAGCGCCGTCGGCTCACAACCCCAGAGCCCAGTTAAAGAGAGTCATGCAGTGAGCGATATAACTGAAGCATCAGAAGGCATCAATTCAACTGGAACTGAGTTCTCCTTTTCGCGAGATGCCCGCGGTCGTCTTGTAGCATTGGATCAACACGGAAATCGTCATGTAGGTTTATCGGCGATGCGATTGTTTCCGATGAGCGACCCAGATAATTGGATCGCTGTTTTTGAAGATCACGGCAAAGAGCTATGCTGCATTCCGTCAGTCGCCAAGCTATCTACGGAATCTGCCACCGCCATTCGATGGACATTGACGAACAGCGAATTCATTCCTGTGATCCAACGTATCGTACACATTTCGAGCAACGATCCACCCTGTCGCTGGGCGGTTGAGACCGACCGCGGCAACACTGAATTTATTATCAACGATGAAAAGGATTTGCGTAGGCTGTCGCAGTGGAACGTTTTAATTGTTGACGCCCGCGGCATAAGATATTCGATTCCAGACACCCGTAAGTTGAACACCTACAGCCGCCGCGCCGTCGAGTGGCACGTATAGTTCAGTACCACTTATAAGCGTACTCAAAAAATGCATCAATGGCCACATCGCGGGCTTTGGCATCGTCGATGTAAGGTTCAATTTTAGACTGCACGCTATCCAATTTATTTTTCAGAATATAAGCCGCAATTTGAAAGTTCTGCCAAGGTTTTTCGGTGATTCGACCTGGTTGTGAAAAACCGGCGTTAACTTGCAGCCATGGTGTTTGATGATTGTACTCGGAGTGCCAATTGCCGCGGTAAACGCCACCGTAAAATCGCATGTACGTAGAGACCTCGTTGTTTTCCAGATCCTCAGACCATAATGCCAATATGGCTCGAACGCCATCGCGAATTTTCTCATCCTCGCAATCGACCAAAGCAACCAACGGCAAAATCCCTTCAGCGGAAACTCGGTGTGCGACAATTTGCACTGATGGGGCGAAATTGCCACTCTGGACTTGAGCCACATTGTATCGATTGACAATCCAGTCAACTGGCAAAACCGCATACAAGAGCACCGCTAGCAGCGGCACCCACAACTGACGATGAAGGAGCCACGCGAATCCGTAATCGCGATAGAGCTTCATTACGACCAAACTGAATCCAGCGACAACGCAAGTGATACCCAACAGGCCGATCGCTCGCATCTGCGTCATTCCATTGAAATCGATGTAGATCAGCATCCGGTTATACACCGCAGCAGAGAGCAGCAAGTTCTCGATCGACCAAATTACCGCCAGCCGCTTGAGGGCCTTTAGCCGCTCGTCAGCCAATACTGAACCGCGGAAGATTGCCGAAAGTACGGCTGTAGCGAGCCCCAGTGCGACGGTCAACCAAAAAGCACCTTGATGAGCGTAACCGGCGTAGTAAAAATTCTCAGGAAAGGTCCGGAACCAAAGCGTCGCAAACTCGAAAACCAAGTAAGCCGCGAATAGCCCGATCACGCTAAGCAGAGTGTTGCGATATGCCAGATACAGCCCCGAAACCGCCGGTACTTGTTCGAACTCCGCCGGTTTTCGTTCCGCAAAAAGATAGGCTTGCGCCGGATACAACAGTCCCAGCAACAAAAATCCGCTGGCGAACCACAGCACAGCTTCGCCGAAATTAAAGCCCGTCAGCACTTGCCCGAGCGAATCCAAGGCGAGCCTCAACTGGCGACCGACACCCGTTGCAACGTCGGGATTCGCAAGCACGAACAAAGTCGCAAAGCATAGGACAATTCCCACCGGTAGAATAACAGACAACGCCGGTTTCGTTGCCGCGATGTTGCCGTCGGGATTCACAATACGATACGCCCGGATCCGCCTCGCAGCCCCCATGCACATCAAACCTATAAACCCAATCGCTTCAGGCATAAATGGCGTGTAGCACGCAAGAGCCATCGAGTAACAAACCAGCAGGCACAATCCGCAAGCAATCTGTAATAGACTTCCACCCCATATCAACTTGAAAGCGAGTAGAAAAAGGGTCAGAGCGAGCCATGAACTACTGCGGCAGTTTGCGAATCTCAATCGAAGTAAGGCAAGCAAAGAGACTGCGAAGATCAGCAGCATTCCCCAGGCAAAAAAGGTACCGACTTGGTACGCCAGCCAATCAACTGCCAATACCCAACC
>JANNNN010001115.1:0-4585 GCA_031398555.1 Planctomycetia bacterium
GATGACCCGCTCGTAGTCCGGGAAGGTGCCTTCGAGGATGCGGCAGATCAGCTCGCGGCTGCCGAGCCGGAACGAGAGGTGGTGCTCGCCGCGGCGGTAGGAGAGCTTGCCGTCCCCTTCGAGGCGCTGGAGCTCCTGGAGGGCCTTCCGGGGCACGAGGACCGAGTCCTCCTCCCCGCTCCCTTCGAGGCCGCCCTCAACGAGCGCCAGGCGGTGCCCGTCGGTCGCCACGATCTCGAGAGAGCCGTTCTTGAGCTTCAAGAGCGCGCCGTTCAACTGGAAGCGCGACTCCTCGGCCGAGACCGCGAAGAGGATCTTGGCGACCATCCGGCGGAAGTCAGCGAAGGGGATCTCGACCTGGCGGCTGTCCTCGACAGAAGGGAGCGTCGGGAAATCGTCCGGCGACAGGCCGTGGATCTTGAAGCGCGACTTGCCGGCGCGGATGGTGAGCTCCCGCGGCTCTTCCTGGACGAGTTGAACGTCGTCGCTGGCCAGCGAGCGGATGATCTCGACGAGCTTCTTGGCCTGGACGGCGAGGCCACCCTCCCGCTTGACATCCGCGGCACACTCGGACGTCAACGACACGTCGAGGTCGGTCGCGGCCAGGTAGAGCTGGTCTCCCCGGGCGGTCAGCAGCAGGTGCGAGAGCACCGGGATGGTCGTCTTGCGTTCCACGATCCCCTGCATGGGGATGAGCTCGCCAAGGAATTCACTACGTTTGACGCGGATCTCCATCTCTCCTCCATCTACTTCTAGAAGACACCTGAATATATAGCATAGCAGTAGTAGTAGATAGGGCCTGCGGAAACGAGGAAAAGGGGGTTAAGTCTCTGGCCGGGAAGCGTTTGGGCTTCCGGAGGGGGCTGTGCAGAAGCTGTGGACGAGTTGAGGAGGAAGAGGAAAAAATACGGAAGGCCGGAATTTTCCGCAGCCACTCCGCAGGTCTATCCACAGTCTTATCCCCGGGCGGACGGGCGTCCGCGGAACGCAGATTTTCTTATGCACAAATACTGGCATCGCCCAGCCGAACCATAAACGGCACCAAAACACCATCAGTGCCAATGCAGCGGCACATAGATAAGGTCCATAGGGCGCGGCTTTCTCGCCCGTCAACAAATACTGAATTACAACGATCAGCACTGCCATCAGTGGCGCGATGAAGAAAATAAGTATGCTAGGCTGCCATCCGACGTATGTCCCAATCATAGCCATGAGCGTAACGTCGCCAAATCCAAGCGCTTGTGCACGAAGGGCAGCTGAGGCTGCAATTCGAACGGCCCAAGTGATACCGCCTGCGCAAGCCAGTCCGAACAGACTGCTCAGCAAATAGGGCCAACGCACTATCTGTAGATTCCATGCCAGAGCAACGCAAACAATCATCAAGGCACTTACAGCGACGACGATTTTCCATAGCCAATGGGGGCGCAGCAATCTCGCGATAAAATACACAACCATTTTCTTAGTGCCGCGCCGCAGAATGATCCGGCGATCGAGCAGCGCAAATCCCCATATAAC
Source organism: Planctomycetia bacterium (assembly GCA_031398555.1). Classification (GTDB taxonomy): domain Bacteria; phylum Planctomycetota; class Planctomycetia; order Pirellulales; family Pirellulaceae; genus Aureliella. Next base: position 1,516 of record JANNNN010001115.1, read on the forward strand.
GACGATTGCAACCGCAAAATACAATCCCCACTCGGCATTCAGCCAAAACGGCCAAGTGTTTGGCTGCGCCGCGTCCATCTCTGTTGGTACGACGCCGGCAAGTGACAGTACCGAAGTAAATCCAAGCCAACCAGGCACAAAAGCCGCGCCTATTAATCCGATTGCGGTTCCAGGAATTGTGATAGAGTCCGGAATCGATTGCTCGTCGAAGTCAATGAAAGTTGCGATGGTCATTAGAGTGACCAATACAAAGTGACCTAGGAACTGTCCATGAAGTTCGACTTGCAGAATGGGAACAAACATTGCGAGCCAAGCCGGCAACGATCCCCCGTCGATTAAAAAATAAAAATAATAGGTCACCGCCATCGGAAAAATTAGCTCGATAAGAAACGGACGCAGCCAGTAATTCGCACCATGTTCTACGGATTCGCGTCGCAGCAGCCACCAGCCAACAATTGGCAAATGATCGGCCCAAGAATGCGAGGCATGACCTTTTGGCGGCTTGGCCCAAGGCCCTAGCTGTCGGCTAAAATGAGCCCAACTGTAGATGGCCCAGTTTGCAAATCGCGATGCAATGACCGATAGTGAAAAAACTATCATCAAACGCATAGGAAGTGGAAGTGAGACGAAAGCGGTTAACACCGAGGTTCCTTGACGACCAGAGCAGAGTTATCGCGCATCCGTGACATTGATTCCGGCGCCTTACAATCGGCAATTATTTGCCGCTCGCTCCATGGCGGGAGATTCGCTGCGTTTCTGAGGCAACGGAGTTTATGCAGTCCGCAATCTCGTCGCATATTTCATCGGGCGTTTTGCCTTCGACAACTACCGTTATGTCCGACAAACTTTCGTAAATCGGTAATCGTTTAGATAGAATATCGGCAACTTCGGCAAAACCGCCACCTTGCGACAGGTTCGGTCGGCGCAGTTGTGTCGCTTGGTCGGATTGAACTCGTTTGAACAGATATTCGGCACTTGCCGTTAACCAAACGCACGTGCCTGTCGCCCTGAGTATCGATTGAGATGGCGCGCGCAGGACCGCACCACCTCCTAGGGAAACAACTGTCGGTGGTATACGGGCGGAAACTTGCGTTACGATCTTCGCTTCTAAGTCGCGAAACCAAGGTTCACCCTTGGTTGCAAATATGTTCTTAATGCTCATACCGCTTTCGGACTCGATCAAGTCGTCCGTGTCGACATGGGGGCGGAGCAGCCGCTGGGCCAACTCCCGTCCGACCGTTGACTTTCCGGAGCCGCGATAACCGATAAGATAGAGGTGCATTGGCAAACTACTTCGCAGGCTTTTTGGCTACACCGAGTTTCGCCAGCTGGTCTGCCAGATCTTTGCCGTGAGTCTCAGTCTTTACCATGTCATCCACAGACAAAATTTTTCCGTCTTTGCCAATGATAATGGTAACACGATTGGCGGCTTTTCCATCAGGCTTTAAGACACCAAACATCTTTGCGTTTTTGCCATCTGGATCACACAGAATTGGGTAGTCAAGATCTAGGCTTTTTGCGAATTTAGCGTTCTGCTCAACTGGATCGGTGCTGGCCGTGAAGTACGACACGTCGTATCCCTTGAGCAACTCACCCGAATCCTTCATCGACTTGCACTCTTTGGTGCAACCGCCTGTAAAGGCTCGTGGGAACCAAGCGATAATAACAGCTTGCTTGCCAACAAAATCCTTCGCTTTGTAGGTTTTTCCATCGCTGCCTTTCATGTCAAATTCAGGTGCCGCAGCTCCGACTTTGATCGCGTCTTGAGCGACTGCGTTCGTAGCAAATCCTGGGGTTACTACACAAACCACCAACGTTAAACAACTTATCAAATTGCGCATAACAGGTTCCTTGTAAAAGTTCTGCAGTGTCTGGATGCTCGATTTTACCACGCAACGCAATGTCAGTCACTGCGGCCACTAAAGTTTGAGCTTTGGCGTCGCTGGATCCAATGCATTGGGTAAACGTGCCAAGTAATCAGGATGCACTTTATCCACGAAAATTAAGTCATCTTCGACTTTGATAATATCCAAACGCAGTGGGGAACTGCTGGCAGTTTGCAAGCCTATGAGGAAAAGAAAGACACCCCCCACAAGCATGATCGCAACAGGCGCTGAAAGCCAGTGACCGACCGCGCTAACCACAAAACCGATTACCATAAGCCCCCCAGTCAGCATTAGGACGATGCCAAAGTTCACCCATCGCTGATGTTTGCGATAGAGCGGTTTCCCAAACGGAACCGTCAGCTCTACGCGCTGATGTAAGAAAGGTGACAAAACGAAGTAAGGTATGACAGCCAAGAGGAGCAAAAGGTAGATCCATTTCGGCTGCCAAATTTGAGACACAGGATGCGAATAATGAGCCGCGCCGCCCGTCACCATGCAGTAACATGGCAACTCGACGCCGGTACGTAGGACTAACAAGTCTCCCTCGCGCCATAGATAACTCGCGTGTTGCAGCTTCTCCGGTACTAAAGCTGCCGGCGGAGCATATGGATTGATCGATGGCCTGAGATCGCTCATTTAAGTTAGCTGCTTACTATTTCACGTTATCCTCCGGACAATTTACCGAAGTCCTTCAGTTTCCATCGCCATTGTGTAAACACTGTCACTGGCCGTGATAAAAAGCGTCTTGCGATCGGGACCACCAAAGCAAACGTTTGCGGTCCAGCCCTTTGGCACTGCGATGACTTCAATTTGCTTGCCACTAGAATTGAATACAGTTACGCCAGCCTTACCGGTCAAGTAGAGATTTCCTAAGCGATCTGTTGTCATCCCATCGGAGCCCATTTCGCAGAACAGTTGTTTTTCCACCAGTTCACCGCTGTCGCTCAGTTTGAACCGATAGGTTATTCCAGCACCGATGTCGGCGACATATACCAACTTCTTTTCGGCGTCTCCAACGATTCCATTGGGTTGACGGAAGTCGTCCGCTGCGACCGTTAGCTTCTTGTAATCACTGGCCAGCCGGTAGACGCGCTGTGGCAACTGTGATTTGTCATCAGCACGTTCCCAGTAGGGTCTCTTGTAAAAAGGATCGGTAAAGTACAACGAGCCGTCTCCCGCGACCC
>JANNNN010000942.1:0-8284 GCA_031398555.1 Planctomycetia bacterium
TGGGATTGTCCTTGGGTACTGGAACTGCGCTGAGTCCTCGGGGCGGTTTCGCATCTACTGCCAACAAAGTCGTGCTAAAACACAGACCGCTAGCAAAGATGACGAGTAAACAAATCGGACGACCCATCAATGATAACATTCTCAATTATTGTCCTCCTTCAAAAGTTGCCGATCATACAGCCTAGTGCTTCATGCGATCGCATTGTCTCTTACAACCCAACGCACAACAAGCGGAGTAGAAGTAGTGGTTCACGCAGAGGCGAATTCTCGACTCAGCAGCACTGCAGACGAGGCGACTCAGTCCGCCAACCAGCGAAGATTCTGCCGCAACCAGCGATAACAGAGTGATCCAACCGTTTGCGAAGGAGCGATGAAGACTGCATCGGCTTTCGCGCCGACGGCGCTAGACAATCCGTCGGGCAATACCACCTGTGCAGCGTATGCCTCCGCACCTCGCATCTGCCCCAAGCTCGAATGCGTTACTTCCTGTCCGGCTCCGGGGAATTCCCCTTTCATCAGTCGCCAAGCAGCACTGACGTCATCTAGGGCCACGACTTTGTCGACCTTGCACTTGTGCACTTCGGACGGCCGTTCAGCGCAACTCAATCTCACTTCCGTTCCAGAAAAAACCCACTCCAGCTGCGAGTCGTTAAGCGGAATAAATGCCACCATTTGAATGCCGCAAATAGTAGCGAGCATTGTGCCTTTTGGAATCGTTCTGCCAACCTGCGTTGTGTTGTCGAAGTTGTACTGTAGAGAATCTGCTGTCAGACTCCATGGTCCCGTGGGCGATGTCGCAGGCATTACCACGTAACGCCCACTGCAGGGTGATTTTATCGTGCGCTTTTCAACTTCTAAACTTGCTTCGCCTAACCGCTTTTTCGCATTGTCGAGCGCGATTTCATAAGTGTCAGTTCCTGTAGATTGGGCATTCCGGTACGAATTTAATTCCGCCTGCGCCAGATTGACCAAACCCTCGGCGTGAATCTTGTCCTGAAGCGCATCGAGATCACGAATGTAAAACAAGGACTTACCGGCGTCCACTGAATTGCCTGAAGCGGGCATATCTTCTCGGCCTTTCACTATCTCTTCTGGCAATTCCAAGATACCCGTTGCCGGAGCATAAACGCCGCGCATGCTTTCTGGCTGAATCCAGCCGGACCCAAATTGTCGATAAGGGACCGGTAACAACCCAATGCACCCGACGAACATAGCTGTTACAAATGCCAGTCGCCGACGCTTGTTTGTTCTTTCAGCCATATGAATCAAGTTCTTTGCAAGTTTGACACTTGGAATTCCCCACCAAGAAATGAGAATCAGTACCGCAATCAATCGGCCGATCCAGGCGATATTCCACGACTCGTAAATCGATACCAACAAGCCCGCTATCGCCAACGACAGTCCTGCCCTATATATCCATCCCATCCAACTAAACACGCACAGCAAATGCCCATACGTACTATCGGCTACCTTACCTGGCAACACAGTGGACTGGGGTTTAGTGCGCTGGGGCACAGTAGACCGACCAAGTATCCAGCCATAGAGTCGTGTCTCGGCGATACCATCGGCGCGCCCTCGGAGATTCGATTCGTCCAGAATGTCACTTAGGATGTAGTATCCGTCAAAACGCATCAGTGGATTGGCATTGATCAATACCGTACTAACCGAACACACAAACATGGTTTGCAAGGCCACCGTACTAGCGGGACCCTCAACCGTTAGTAACCAAACCCAAGCCGCCAGCGTGGCTATGATCAATTCGACATACATGCCCGCTGCAGCTACTGCCGCCCGCTGCCATCGGTTGGGCAATTGCCAACTCTCTGATACATCGCAGTACACACATGGGGCGCCAAGAACAATAAACAATCCAATGTCTGGACAGCGCACTCCGTGACGCTTGCACACCACAGCATGCCCCAACTCATGCAGTGCACGTGTCACCAGGAAAACCACGAACAGTGCGCTCCCCTGGACTGGATGCACAATCCACTGCCAAGCTGATGATTGACTCGCAAGTCTCGGGAACTCCAGCAGAACTCCGAAGCAGGTTACGGCCGCTACCAAAAGCCAGAAAAAAACCGCTGCTTCTGAAAAAACGGCATTCGTGTGGGGGGCTAATCTCGCCAGCCAAGCGTCCGGTTGCAAGCCACGCAATTGCCATGAAACAAAACCAGATAGCCAGCTTTGAATGCGCGCCGAATTGTGTGTTTGTAAACGGCTAAGCCCTAATCGTGAGCCGGCTGAAACCTGTAATTCTCGGACCAAGCCGTTCCGCTGTAGTTGATCAACGGTCAAAAACAGTTGCTGTTCGCCAAGCGATTCGAATGGCCGCTCTTTACGAAGCAGATTCAAAACCTGAGCCAGAGTTCGATTGCCGTTTAATGTCGATAGCAGACTGTGCTCAAGCTCACCAACGCGATAACTCTGCCGAGTGATGGGGTCGAGCAGATTGAAATACGCAGCCAGCTTGCTGTCCGTGTTGACTTGTATTCGAAGATCTCGCCTAGCCGAGAATCGTGTAGACCATATAGCTTTCACCCAACTTCCATCCCATCCTTCATTCAATTTTATTGCACTACCGTATGACTTGTGGCGCTGTGTTCGGTGGCGATTGCAGATTCGCTTGACCTGAAGTGGGCTGCGAAGGAGCATAAGCACCAGTCTGAACTCCGGCAGTCGCTCCACCACTGTAAGCACCCGTAATGCCCTGCACCTGCTGCATCACATTGCCAGCCACGTTGTAGGCATTCGAAGCGGCTTGAACAGCGCCCGAACCACCGAGCCGATTCATCAGATCGCGAGCTTCCTTCAGATTGGGATCGATTTGCAACGCCAACTGCAAGTGCTGTTGCGCGGCGGCAATGTTCTGCTTCGAGGCATGGAGGTAAGCGACGTTGTAGTTTGCCACCGCGGGTGCAAAGACTTGTTCTAACTGCTTGACGGCTTCGTCGCTGCGTCCACCTTCGACCAGAATCCCGGCCAAGTTATTGCGGTAACGTGAATTGGTCGGATCCAGTGCGATCGCTTTTTGAAGGTTGCTTTCCGCTTCGGCCGCGCTGCCACTCTTGGCTTTCACCAAACCCAATTCGTTATACAAAGCCGCATCGTCAGGCTTGGACTTAATCGCTTTTTGGAAAAACTCTGCCGCTTGCGGAGCCTGGCCTTGGCGATCGTACAACCTAGCTGTACTCAGCAGGGCCGCTTGGTTTGTTGGTTCAATTTCGAGGGCTTTAGTGTAGTTGTCAAGAGCTTTGGTATAGTTCCCTTGCGTCTCAGCTAACTGTCCGTTGGCAACCCAGACCTCAGGACCAAGTGACGTTGGCATGTTTGCCAAACTCGTTGGATCGTCCGATTTTGCAGCAGTTGAAAATGGGGCGATCACAGCCGTCTTGGCTTTACCAGCCGCACTCTTTACCGCTGTTCCCATCGACTGGAATTGACCTGCGACGCTCTTGCCTGCACCGCTGATTGTGGATGCAAAGCCCGCTGCCTGCGTAGGCTTAGTGGTACTCGCTGTATCTTTAGAGAATGGCCACATGCTTTTCTGGCTGAAGCTCGCGCAACCTGGCGCGGTTGTAATCGCAAGCAACACCAACAGTGCACCGCGTTTACGCTGCTTCCCAACATTCAACTTCGATTGTGCAACTGTTTTTTGATTTTTGTTCGAAGTGAGTTGAGTCACGTGACTGCTTCCTTTGAAATTGAGATCATGCAGATTTCGCATGGCCTTTGCCGTGCCCAATCCTTGACGGACAGACAGACTGTACCATTCTTGAAAATCGACCATCACTGCGGAGGACTTTAGCGATTCTGGCGATTATGCAACCAGATGACTTTCGGTTCTCCCCATAAAAAATCCCAAGCAAGTTGCCTTGCCTGGGATTTGTTTTTTTGATAGCAAAACGTAGTAAGTTGGGACCATTTGTCCCGAGCGCTCTCTGAGTCTAGTAGCCCGATTGCGTCAATCTTGGCTGCAATTCCCAGATTGTGGGTTCGCTGGTATTTTTTATTGTCCGTTTGCCTTATCTTCCAAACACGCTAGTTGCTAGCGTTGCACACGAGCCGTTCCGCCAGCTGCGAGGGCTTCCACTTCAGGCAACTTGGCCATCGTCACATCCCCAACAAAAGTCGTCAGCAAGGCACCATGTGCCCAACCCAACCGCAAGGCTTCATCTGGTTTCTTGCCTGCCAGCATTCCATAAATCAATCCTGAAGCAAATCCGTCCCCACCGCCAATGCGACAAACAACATCCAACTTCAAAGTTGGGCTTACAAATTTTTGTCCGTCGTACCAAACCACCGCCGCCCAGTCGTGACGATTCGTCGAATGAACTTCGCGTAGCGTGGTAGCAACCATTTTTACGTTCGGGAATTTCTTCACGACTTGCTCGATCATTCCGAAGAACTGTTCTGGATCGAGCTTCGAAGACGATTCAACATCTTGGCCTTTGATGCCTAATCCCTTTTGAAGATCTTCTTCATTGCCGATCAGAACATCGCAATGCGAAGCGATCTCGCGGCACATTTCCTGCCCCTTCTCTTCGCTGCCAATGGTCTTCCACAACTTCGCACGATAATTCAAGTCAAACGAAGTGATGGCACCAGCGGCTCGTGCGGCCTTCATGCCTTCCACGATCAACTGCGAAGTCGTTGGTGATAGGGCTGCAAAAATACCGCCTGAGTGGAACCAACGAACGCCTTTTTCAAAAATGCCTTTCCAATCAAAATCGCCTGGCTTCAACATCGCGCCTGCTTCGTTAGCGCGATTGTAAAAAACGACTGGAGCGCGAACACCAAGTCCTCTGTCGCTATACACAGTAGCAATGTTCGGCCCGCGAACACCATCGTGCTCAAACCACTTGTAAAAAGGCTTAACGCCGGTTTCACGCACCGCACGCTGAACAATTTCGCCGACGCCATAGTTGACCATCGCCGTCGCCACGCCGGTCTTCAAACCAAAGCAATCCGACAAGTTGGCGGCAACATTGTATTCGCCACCCGAAACGTGGACTTCAAATGAGCGAGCCTTGCGAAATGGAGTTGTGCCTGGATCAAGTCGATGCACCAGAGCACCCAAAGACAAGAAATCCAGTTCGCTAGCTTCGGATCGAATCTTTAACTGTGCCATTATTTTTTTCGCTTTCAGTTGAACTTAATTTAAGAAATTGTATTTCGCGCGTTACCAGGCTCTGCCTGGTAACGCACTGTCTTCAAGGCTCCGCCTCTCGCCCCGTCCGCCCTCTATAGCAACGAGCTTGGGAATCAGTCGGTGCTTAAATTGTTACCGCAGAAAATCCGCCATCGACCACAATATTCTGCCCAGTTACAAACGACGATGCCGCCTGCGAAGCTAACCAAACGGTCGCTCCACCGAGTTCCGACGCGTCGCCAAAACGAGCCATCGGAGTGTGACCAATAATCTGTGATCCACGCGACGAGAGGCTCCCATCGCTGTTGTAAAGCAAACCGCGATTCTGCTCAGCCGGAAAGAACCCCGGACTGATCGCGTTGACTCGCACGCCCGTTGTTGCCCACTCGCGAGCCAAGAACTGTGTCAAGTTAATCACTGCCGCTTTCGCAGCCGAGTAGGCGACTACGCGAGATAACGGAATCATCCCCGACATCGACGCAATATTAATGATGCTCCCCTTGCGGTTCGCCACCATCGATTCACCGAACACTTGGCTCGGCAATAGAACTCCGCCGACAAGATTCAGTTCAAAGACATCGCGCCAAGCGTCCAGCGACAATTTGCAAAAATCACTCCCTGGAGGCAGCGTCGCGTCCGGACGATTACCACCCGCTGCGTTGACCAGGATTGTGACATTCCCAAGTTGCGATTGAATGCTATCTCGTGCCGCCGCCAGCGAACTTGGCACGATCGTATCCGCCGCTTGAAAAATGGCTGAACCGCCAGCCGCCTTGATCGCATCGACGCGTTGGCCGCCACGCTCGGCATTTCGGCCCACAACAGCTACTTTGGCACCCTGAGCCGCTAAAGCATCCGCCATCGCGCCGCCCAAACCGCCCGTTCCGCCAATCACGACGGCCACATCAGCCGAAAGATCAAAAAGTCCTGCCATCTGCTCCCCTCCAAACTTGCCGCCAAATTTGATTTATTCCCGCGAAAGCATGGGCGGAACTATCAATTTGTTCAAGGGGCAGCAGCGTCCCCACTTGCGGATTTCGTAGGATGGGACCATCTGTCCCGTCCGTCCCCTATCCGGCATCTGCCAGTCCAATGCGGCACTACGGCACTCCAAGCGTCGAGCGAGCGGAAATCGCTTTGAGCTCCTCGCGTGTTCGCTCAGGTAGGGCATTGAGCGCCGCGTCTGAAATAAACCACGAAATCCACTGTTCAGGCGTCGAGCCAACCGGCGGATCCGTTGAAAAACGCGGCCAAGTGAAGGACTTCACGGGATTTCGTTCGAGAATCGTCTTCAGTTGATCGGTCTTAGGCTTCGTCGCTTTGTAAATCTTTAACAAGAGGGGAGCAAGGTCCCCTGTCCCATTCATGGACTTAGCAAGGCCTATCAGCTCTTTGCATGGTATCACCCAAGCGCCTGTATAGCTTACTCGAATGCCATTGAACTCAGATTGACCGCCGTAACTGGTAGCCTTCGGCAGATGGATTTGAACCAGCCGTGATGGATCCTCTAACATGGCTTGGAACGCATGTTCGATGGCCTTTAACACTTCCTTGCGACTATCGGGCAATCGTGATCGATCAAAGTTTGGATTAAAAAACTCGCTCAGAATGTCTATCGAAGCGCACTGAATCGCCACGTTTTCACTCGAGAGAGCCCTTATCGCACGCTGTTCGACCTCCTGAAGAATCAGCCGATGTGAGGATTGCCAAGGCATTTGTCGAGCGAAGGAACGCGACGAGCGTTCGGCTACCGTTAGCCAAAATTCGGTGCTCAATTCATCGCAGTTGGACAAGGTACTGACGAGTTTTGTTTTCGCGTTTTCGTCCACTGACGCCCTATTAATGATGCGCACGTACAAGTTTGCAGCAGGGTTAGCAAGGTCCTTGTAAACTGTGTTGCTTGCTAAAACATTTTGGTCCAGCCAATTCGTCAATGTTAAGACCCCTTCGTCAATTCCCAGATTTTCAACGCCAGTTGTAAGTACCCGATTCTTCCAAGCCTCAGAACCGTTTACTAACTGTTCGATAAGTACCTGGAAGTAAGAGTCTTTCGGATTGCAAAGCCGTAACAATTCGAACGCGCTCGCATCGAGTGTCGGACCTGTGGGAGCGAGCGAAACGCGGGTGCTGATGACACCTGCACTGCCACTGCCGCGCGTGTTGCCATTACCTCCACTCTGCGATGACGAACCCATTAACTGAGACTCACGAGTATCGATAAGTCGCGAATCAAGCTCGGGCATTGTTTTGAGCAACTGAGCAGTGATCGCTGCCGAAGTTTCCTCATGGGCTAGCGCGTGACAAGCGACAATTGCCTCGCGAAGGGCCACATGGCTACGATCACGCTCCACGACGTCGAGCCAATAAGCGAGAGGCTTTGAAAGGTAGAGCTTCTCGCTTCCTTCTACTTTAGGCGGCTGCTCTTTGGTTTGTCGAATACGAGCGACAGTAGTTTCACCTCGCTTGATATGGATCACGTCACCTTCGGCGACAATCGCATCGCTGAGGCCATCGATAACAACTTCGTACTTGTCTGCAAAAAGCGTCGTAGCGGCATCTCCCCTGGACACTTTCAATTCATCGTAGAACTCTCCTTCGCGAAGCAACTTGATATTCACATTTGCAACGTCGGACTCAATGACCAGCTTCCCTTGCTTGGTCTCAAGCGTGATCATCACACCAGCGGCGATAAGCAAGGGGAAAAGCAAACCAGCATGAATAGAATGCAACCGTGGCCTGCGACTGCCAACATTCTGCCTCGAAGCTTGTTGCGGCAGGGTGGTTGGGACAGGCTAGACTAAGACAGGCATGTTGCTCTCGTTTTCTCACAAGTTATGCACTCAGCATCACTCAGCATCAATGGTCCGCGGAGTGAATGCGCCAATAGTTTGCACTTCGAACCCTCTGATATTAGTCTTGCGCAGAGTGTCGCACAATTGTCCCAATTGTTGCCATACGGGTTTGTGCTTCGACATTTGGGATCAGAAAACGCTAAAGTGGCACGCAACAAGATTAGTGGTAGGAGAAGCTTCTACGGAAAGAAGAACCAAAGAATGGTCAACACAGAACAACCAAGACAAGCCAAGCCTGGTGCAAAGCCGGTACTGCGAACTTCCGTTGCATCCATTTTTT
>JANNNN010000961.1:0-2083 GCA_031398555.1 Planctomycetia bacterium
AAATGCGACAAGCGGCAGGGGGTTTGTTAAGCACCCGTTGCCCGACGAAGTGATGGGCCATGGTATCGGAGCTGGGGATCTCAATGGCGATGGCCGGGTGGACATTGTGACTCCCAACGGATGGGCTGAAGCGCCGATAGACCCTCGCGGTGGCCGCTGGACTTGGCATCCCGACTTCAGACTTGCACGAGACTGTGGCTTGCCGATTCTGTGTACCGATGTGGATGGCGATGGCGATATGGATTTGATTTGGGGGCGTGGTCACAACATTGGACTGTACTGGACAGAACAAGTGTCTGCTACTGAGAGTCAGTTTACTGTTCCGCCGGAGTTTCTATCGGCTTGGTCGAAAGTGGCGGAGCACTGCGAGCAGCGAAAGTGGAAGACGCATGCAATTGATACGAGTTGGTCAAACGCTCATACGTTGATGTTGGCTGATATTGACGGTGACGGCCGCGATGACTTGGTGACGGGAAAACGCTTTCTTGGTCATGAAGGCAAAGACCCAGGTGAAAACGATCCTTTGCAAACTCAATGGTACTCGTTCGACGGAATAGCCAAGACTTGGACTCGCAATTTGATCACCTTTGGTGGAACATGCGGAATCGATTTGGATTCGGTCTGCGCAGATATTGATCACGACGGTGATATGGACATCTTGGCGCCCGCGAGGTGCGGATTGCACTGGCTTGAAAATTTGCGAGTGGATCGAAATCCAACGTTGGAGATCGTACCCGGCAGGAGCGATCCACGGGCGTTGCCGGCTTACGCGGAACATGTCGATACGAGTTACATTGTTGTAGACGGTGAGCGAAAGCCAATCCAAACTGCATTGGATCACGGTGTTCGTCGACAGCATGCGATGCTGCAGATGGAACAGGCGATGGGCGAGTTTCCTGAGCCTTCGCTGCGGTGTGATTTGGATGTCCAGATCGTGAGCGTTGATGAGACTGAGAAGTATCACCGTATCAAGTTGACCTATGTGCCTGATCCGGGTGATCGTGTTCCCGCATATGTGCTGATACCAAAGGAGCTCAAGGGGGCTTCGGCGGCGATGCTCTGTTTGCATCCAACTCATTTTGAATTGGGCAAGGCGCAGTTGTTGGGGTTAGGGGGCACGGTCAGCCGGTGGTACGCACACGAATTGGCTGAACGCGGGTTCGTCTGTTTGGTTCCTGACTACCCGGGATTTGCGGAATACGAATATGACTTTAATGCAAACACCGATCGCTTTGGCAGCGGTACGATGAAAGCGATCTGGAATAATGTCCGCGGCGTTGATTTGCTGGAAACGTTGCCATGCGTGAACCGCGATCGAATCGGCGCGATCGGTCATTCGCTCGGCGGCCACAATTCACTTTACACGGCGGCCTTTGATCAACGCATTCGCTGTGCTGTGACAAGTTGCGGGTTCAATGCCTTTGAAAATTATTATGGCGGTAATCTAAAGGGATGGAGCAGTTCGCGGTACATGCCACGCATCGACAAACTGTTTCAATGCGATCCAAAGCAGATGCCGTTTAATTTCCCTGAAGTCTTAGCGGCTATTGCCCCGCGCGGACTGTTCGTCTGTGCTCCGGTGAACGATGCAAACTTTGCCGTTGTTGGAGTTAAGAAATGTGAGGCCAGTGTCCGGCCCTTATATTCGATTTTGGGGTCTGAAAAGAAATGCATCTTCGAATATCCGGACGCCGAACATGATTTTCCCGATGAAACTCGGATGAGAGCATATGGGTGGCTAGAAGATCTGTTGATTAGTAAGTAGAGTGCGTGGGCAGCGGAACTTGAGATTTAAAATCTGAGATTTGAGATTTGAGATTTGTGAAGGCGACAGCGTATCGCTGAGGCACAATAGTCGTCTCGCGGCATCGGACTTGCGGAACACTTCAGGGAGCATTCATGAGTCAAGATTTTTTTCTATTGAATCGAGCTCACCAAATCAATCGCTTGTATGGCACCACGAGCGACAAGAAGATTCAACGTCCGTCGGGAAAGAATTTGGCACGATTGCCAGAGCGTACGCAGTCGCTTTTTCAGATGCTGAATTCGATCTGTGAGATTGCGAGCCTCGAGGCGGCCGGTG
>JANNNN010000964.1:0-16640 GCA_031398555.1 Planctomycetia bacterium
GTGCTCGGTTTGTGACTTGTTAAGTCTTCAGTCATTACGAACTGTACTATTACGCAATCGTGCGTCCCTTCGATAGCGCCGTCACTGTCACGGTAAGTTGACAGGGTGAAGCTGCCGTCGGGCTTGATCTGACCGCGAGCTTGTATGTTTTTAAATTCTCTGGATTTCAGTTCAACTGTTCCAACATGGACCGGAGAGCCCCCGGGAAAAAGGACTTTACCCTGAACAGGATAAGTGGGCAGTCGATCAGAACAACCGCAGAATGAAAGCCCAAAAGAAAGCACTAGGCAACCGGCCATACGAGAGTTAATCATGGTTGGTGAGCGAATTTCCATCGTGTCGATTGCACAGGTTGCCGAGAGATTCGGTGTCAATTGTTTTTGAAATGCCGCGAACGCTTCCGTCAGCGAGCGCGAAATGGCTTACACCGGGATGCCAGCTACCCCATGATACGAGACCATTTGCCTCGTCATAAAGATCTTGAACGATCGGAACGGTTGGGCCGCCAACGCGAGTCGAATTAAATGCGCTGTCGCCGTTGAATATGAATGCGTCCTGGGGCGATTTGCCTAATTTGCCAAGTGGTACATGCATTTCGCCTACCAAAAAAGTATTGCTCAAACCGTCGGTAATATCTGCCTGTCGCACTTTATCCACCCAATCGATCGGAATGCCAGAATTGCATTTGGCTTGGCTAGAAATAATCACTCCAGTACCATTTCCCCCGTAATAAAAATCGGTAGTCGAACCCACCGAACCCGGCGATAGATCTCCATGATTACCTCCATAATCGCCCACAGCGCCGGCCATCATCCGCGTACTGCTGGCTGTCACTGGAACCCTGCAACCGCAGGGTAGTGTCATCCAGGTTGTCTCGCTACCTGCCAGTAAGCCTTCTCCGACAGCGTCTGAAGCGGATCGACGGGAAGGGCAGCAATAACTTGAAATTGTAAATCGCCGTACCTCATCAGAATGACTGGAGTAAGGAACGGAGAAGTCCCAGCGAGCTTGAGCGGCAGATTGCTCGAGAAACGGCATGATTCGTACAAGCCAAGTTGTTTCGGCGCCACCGCATGCTAACTCAGGTGCACTACCTGGTTTTGGCTGATACCTGGCGGGCGGGTAAGCGCGAAATGTATCATGGAACAGACTCGAGGCCAATGAAATCTGGTGCAGATTATTTTTACATTGAGTTGCTCTGGCTGCCTCGCGCGCCGCCTGAACCGCAGGCAATAGTAGGCCAACAAGAATGCCAATGATGGCAATCACAACTAGCAATTCCACTAACGTGAAACCGAGTTTATTATTTCGCATGATGGTTTATCCGGGATCGATAACGGTCTGAATTCAAGAAATAATTCTAGCAGACGCCGCTCATAAATTGTCACCATCTGCGAAATTCATTCTGTCTAAAAGTTTGCCTGTCCACGGGAGTCCTATTGATTCAAGCATCGGCAAGCGAAAGGACCAGCGTTCGGCCATTTAAATCTCCAAGCTTTGCGGAAAATCAAAATGAGCCCAAAGCAATAGAAACCTAACTAGAGAATTTCCCTACCTTCAATACTAGTCTTAGTGGGAAGAAATATCGAGTTCGCGGCACGGTTTTTGAACTCCGCATTGCTCTAAACGTGCAAGAAAGTGAATTCCAAGAAAAATCAGTACAAACCGTCAACTTGCGGAACCCTCGCACAGGTGCGGTTGTACATGTTCGCACGATTGCGATGCCGACTGTCGCAGCTTGGGACCTCATTTTTTGAGTTAGCACCACAGTGGTGACGCTTTGGCAGCGCCGCTAGGAACTCGCCAAAAAAAGTCGCAACCATCGAAAGTCAATTTTACAGCCAACCACTGACCAAGCTTTTGATAGTGAATACATTTGTCCTTGGTCGGACCTCATAGAAACGCGAGGTCTAAGTGTTCTTCCGAAAATTAATAACCTACCAATATGACTTGTGAAGAACTCGGCAGGGGCGACCCACAGAAAATCGAGGAAATTACCGATTCCGCTTTGGGTACACAACGACTATGTTCGCCATGGCTGGGGATCTGCAAGCTCATTTGAGAAGCATGAATCAACTCCAGGTTGCACCAGCCGATTGCGTCATGGATATTTTAAGCGATCAATTGGCAAACGGCCCGGACTTTGTTGAAGACGCTAGTCCATGGTCTTTGGATTACCGGTCGTTTCTTTCCAATGGAAGCGGAATTGATTGGCGAGTCGCACAAGGCATGGAAATAACTTTCGCGGGAGAGGGCGAATGGAAAATAACGTTGGATGTATTTCGTGATCTTGGACTAGCGTTCGGCGCAGCCATGTTAATGATCTACATCATCTTGGTGGCTCAGATGGGATCGTTTCTGGTTCCGATCGTCGTGATGTGGCAATTCCACTGACAGCCCTTGGAGTTATGCCAGGATTTTACTTGCTCAATTCTATGGCCAGTCAAACAGTCGGCGGCTACGCAGATCCGGTTTACTTCACTGCCACGGCTATGATTGGAATGATTGCATTGTCGGGGATCGTGACACGCGATTCTATTGTTCTGGTGGACTTCATGCAGCAATCGGTAGCGCGAGGACGGCCGCTGTTTGATGCTATCCTTGAAAGCCGTGTCGTTCGCTTGCTTCCAATTCTATTGACGGCTGGAGCGGCGTTGTTGTCGGCAATTCCTATTACGCTCGATCCGATATTCTCCGGCCTAGGCTGGTCCCTGATTTTTGGGCTAGTTGCATCGACGTTGTTTACCCTGTTCGTGATCCCTGTGACGTACAAAAAAACGCGCGATTGGCAAGGCCATAAACATTGGTGACGAAAGTTCTACGATTTTCCATCTAGTCGATGAGTTGGGACCGGTCTACCGGGCCGGAAACTTTGGAGAGACCGAATGTCTATAGTCGCGTTGACCGCTGCTGCTTGCGCGGTCAGCGTTGAACGCACCAATGCCTCCAGTTGTTCGGGGGAAACGGCGACGCGGGCATTCACGACCAAATCTGCATCAGTTCCTTTCCAGGCCGATGGAAGTGAGAGTACGGGCTGATCGGTGTTGCTGACTAAGTTCGAAACGGCATAAACGCCTTCTGCTATGCCGATAACTTTCAAGTGAGCTACTTCTGCATTCATGGCAACCAGTTCTTTGTGCAATCGCCCCAACAGCTGCATCAAAAAATCATCGAGAGCGAAAGGCTCATTCGATGTCAGCTTGGCTTGACAGTTGAGCCATCCTAATTCTGCTTCGCCCTCGGCGTAGATGTCGTAGTCGACCTCCATGAGCCGTTGCCCAAATGAACCTTGTTGATCGAGAAAGTCGCACAACGCTTCAAAGCCGACGCCACTCTTGGCGGACATGCGGATTACAGGGATGTTCGAATACTGTTCGGACAACAGGCGAGTCAAATTGTCGACCTCATCTTTGGATAGCTCATCGATCCGGTTGAGGATGACAAAGTCCGCCTCCTCGAGCTGTTTGCGGAAAATGTACTCTGCTTTAGGTGAAAAGCCGCGCTGACCATCGCCGCCGAGAATCTTACTTCCATGGCTCGGCTTGATGATCACGCCATAGGGAGCGATATCAAAAGGTTGATCGTAGATTTGCTCTAGCGGTCGAATTACAGTTGCTACCAGATCAGTGCAACTGCCTACAGGTTCCGCTAGTACAATATCGGGCCGCTGATCAACGCTGAGCGATTCCACCGTTCCCGTCAATGCATCGAAGTTGCAGCAAAAGCACGAGCCCGCCACTTCGCCTACATTGAAACCTTGAGAACGTAGCAACAGCGTATCCACTAAATCTGCCGCTTGATCATTGGTCACGATCGCCACATTCTTGCCTTCGGATCGAAAGTGTGCCGCCAATCTGGCGATGGTTGTCGTCTTACCGGCTCCTAGGAAGCCACCAATCATGATGAAACGAGGAGCCGTTGACATTTGCGAACCTATTTTTAGAAAGCCCAACCGCATACACGAAGTAACATTCTCGCGATTGTTTGATCGATAATCAAGCAGGTGGTTTGTGCTTCGACACAATTGAATTTTGGGGTAGCGGAATGCGTCAGCATTTCATGTATTTGCAGAAACGTCGAGATAACCCCAAAGACTTGAGGGCTTTCGCTAACTCAATAATCACGTCTATGACACTCGAGCCAAACCTGAAACTAAATTGTGTTGAAATACTAATCACGCAGATCGATCTTGCAGCAGCCGAAATCGAGTGATTTTGCAATCGAGCGACTGGACAAAAACTCTTTATTGAGGGCGTAGTAAATGAACTTCCCATCCCGCTCCGTCGTGACAATGTCGGCGTGGAATAGAACTCGCAAGTGGTGCGAGACGTTGGCCATCTCCAATTCTAACACTAGTACCAAGTCGGAAACGCTCATCGGCCCAGATTGCAAAGCCCGAACGATTTGCAAGCGTACAGAATCTCCCAGCGCCTTTAGATAGGTCGCACAGAGTGCCGGATTGGTTGAGGAATCGTCTTCCGTAGACATGTTGACTCGAACTCATCGTGATACTGGGAGTGACCGCAAAATTTGATCTGTCTATTATCAATGCTGAACTCCTTCCATGCAACGCGAGTCTTTCTCAAAACTGGACGCTTCTCGCTTAACGCCAGAATCTGGTGTCCGAAAAAATCTTGTCGATAACTCGTTTTTCTTGGATTTGCAATAGTTGGCGCGACATTCATACGATCGCACACGATGGCATTGCCATGCGCGAAACGCACATCGAGTCGTTCAGAAAGCCAAAGTAGGGGCAAGTGTTCGACCCTCACACTCGACGCTGCCTGAATTCGTTGTAAAGTGGGGGAGCATTTCTTACAATAGAAATAGCATTTACAGTTGAAGTAGTGGTCCAAGCGAAAAACAGACGAATCAGATCGATGAACCACAAAGCACCATGCTTCACCGTATCATCTCGCGATTAACTGCATCCCCCAATGAACTGATTTCCATGACGTTCGGCTGCCCAGTCAACACAACTTGTAGGTTGCTTGTTAACGTTGCGTTGATGTTCGCCACTTCGATTTGCACCGCTGCCGATGAAGGCGTTCCCACGAAGCGATTGTTCGCCGAGCACTGTGTGACCTGTCACGCGGGTTCAAAATTGAAGGGAGACTTCGCGATTGCGAATCTAACGGATGATTTCACCGACAAACATAATCGCGAGCAATGGCTGACAGTGTGGGAGCAGCTCGAGCAAGGCAGCATGCCGCCTAAGGACAGGCCGCGTCCTTCGCTAAAAGATGTGCAAAGTGTCATGGACTGGATCAGCGCACAAGTTGAGAAAGCTGAAATCGCTCGCCGGGAAACCGAGGGCCGCGTCGTGATGCGGCGGCTGAATCGGGCGGAGTACGCGAACACCGTCCGTGATCTGTTGGGTGTTGAGATCGATTTAACCGACCTGCTTCCGCTGGACACTTCGACGAATGGGTTTGATAACAACGCCGAGTCGCTGCATACTTCGTCATTCTTAATGCGCAACTACCTGGATTCGGCGGATCGCGTTCTTGATGAGGCCATCGCCAACGAGCCGCAACCATGGATCTTGAAAAAACGCTTTGACATCAGGGAAGAAAAGTCCGTCAAATCGACCGGTAGTGTCTATCGGCACACTGATGACGGCGTGGCCATCTTCGCAACGTGGGAGTCTGCGAACATCCGTGTCACTATGTGGAACTTTCGGAGTCACGTGCGCGGAAAGTATCGCTTCCGCATATCGGGCTATGGGTTCCAAAGCGAAGGCAAACCGATCACATTTCGCGTCACTGCCGGCACGCTTAAAGAAGTTACCGAGGAACGTCTGATCGACTATTTTGCCGTTCCAGCTGACAAGCCTACGGTAATTGAATTCACCGAGCAGCTCGAACCTGAGAACCGAATTCGCATCTTGGCTGAAGGTCTGCCCGCGCTCCCGCCTGCCGTTGAGAAAATCGGTGCCGAAAATTACACCGGACCCGGACTGGTGATCCAATGGGTCGATGTCGAAGGCCCAATTCTTGAATCGTGGCCACCGCCCAGTCATAAAGCGATCTTCGGCGATTTAAAGCTAACTCGTGTATCGCCTGATCGCTTCGAAGTCGATTCGCAGCAGCCGATGGTTGACGCCGAGCGGATCCTCAGCAACTTTGCTCGACGGGCTTTTCGTCGCAATATTAGCAACGAAGACATCAAGCCGTTCCTTGTGCGCGTTAAGTTGAAGCTCGACCAAACCTATAGCTTTGAAAAAGCGATGCGAGTTGGACTCAAAGGCATTTTGGTATCGCCAGAATTCCTGTTTCTTCGCGAACAATCGCCCAAGCTCGACGACTTTGCGCTTGCCAGCCGCCTTTCATACTTCCTGTGGAGTTCGATGCCCGATGACGAACTCTTCCAACTCGCCGAGACGAACAGACTCCATGAACCAAATGTGCTTCGCGAGCAGGTTGAGCGATTGCTCAGCGACCCAAAAGCGAATGCATTCAATACGAACTTCACGGGCCAATGGCTCAGTCTCCGCGCCATCGACGCGACTCTGCCTGACGGAACTCTCTACCCTGAATACGACGACATCCTCAAAACATCGATGCTCAAGGAGACCTCGTTATTCTTCGACGAAGTGCTGAAGAACGATCTGTCTCTAACACACTTCGTCAGTTCGGATTTTTCTTTCCTCAACGCGCGTCTGGCCAAACACTACAAGATACCGGGCATCGAAGGGATGGAGATGCGCAAGGTGACGCTGCCCAGTGACAGTCATCGTGGCGGCCTGCTAACGATGGGTAGTATTCTAAAAGTCACTGCCAACGGTACGACAACTTCGCCTATCATTCGCGGTTCGTGGGTACTTGACCGAATTCTAGGTACACCACCACCCAAGCCACCCCAAGATGTCGAAGCCATTGAACCCGACATTCGTGGTGCCACCACGATTCGTGAACAGCTTGATAAGCATCGCAATGTCGAGAGCTGTGCGAGTTGCCATCGTACAATTGATCCACCCGGTTTCGCATTGGAAAATTTTGACGTTATCGGTGGCTGGCGCGAACACTATCGCGCAACCGGCGAGCCGAGAGAGGTCAACGGCCGAAAAGTTCGCTTCTGGAAGGGTCCTGCTGTGGATGCGGGCGATGCATTGCCCGACGGACGAAGCTTTCGCGACATCGACGAATACAAAAAACTTATCCTCGACGACAAAGATCAACTCGCCCGCAACCTCACTGAAAAACTGATCGAGTACGGTACTGGAGCAGGTCCAGCGCATGCGGATCAGCCGCAGGTCGAAATCATCGTCAGTCGTCTGCGCGAAAAGAATTATGGATTTAGAACCTTAATCCACGAGGTCGTGCAAAGTGCCCTGTTTCAGACCAAATAGTCTTAGGTAAAAGCTTCGCCATGAACATTCAACGTCGTACTTTCATCCGGTCTACGGGTATTTCGCTTGCGCTCCCATGGCTCAACGTTTTTGCGGATGATACCAAAGGTTCGTTGAGCGCAAGACAGCCGCCGCGTCGCATGATCTGCATTTGCGCACCGCTTGGACTGCATCCCGACAATTTCTTTCCGACTCAAACGGGTAAAGACTACGCACTTTCGCCTTATCTTGAAATCGTTAAGGATTACCGGGACGAGTTCACTGTGATCTCTGGGTTAGCGCATGCTGGCATGGGTTCTAGTTTCGCTCATCAGGCCTCCGCCAGTTTTCTCACCGGGGCACCGGGTGCAGGACGACCTGGCTTCCGCAACACGATCTCTCTCGACCAGTTCGCCGCTTATCATTTAGGTACGCAGACTCGTTTCCCAAGTATCGCCTTATCCGGTGAAGGTTCGGGTGGACTGTCGTGGACTCGCACGGGCGCACTGATTGCCGCCGACAACTCCCCCTCCCGAGTTTTCGCTCGACTGTTCCTCGAAGGTAATGCGGAAGACATGCAGGAGCAACTCCGCCGACTTGAAGACGGACGCAGTATTCTCGATGACTTGAGCGAGCAAGCGAAGTCGTTGCGCTCGAACCTCGGGATCGAAGACCGCGACAAGCTCGATGAGTATCTTACAAGCGTCCGTGAACTCGAGCAGCGGATGGCAATCGATGAAAGTTGGACTAAGAAACCGAAACCGAAAGTGGATGTTGACCCACCTAAGGATATCCCCAACGCAGCCGACCTTATCGGCCGCACCCGTTTGCTTTTCGATCTCAGCCATCTTGCGATCCAGACCGACTCGACACGTTTGATTACAATTATGCTTGCTGGCTCCAGCTTCGCTCCGCCGATCGAAGGTGTATCACTTGGTCATCATGATCTTTCGCATCATGGCAAGGATCCCAGCAAACTCGAGCAGCTCAAAATCGTCGAATTGGAAACCATGAAGACTGTCCGGGACCTGTTCGCCAAGCTTAAGCAGTCGCAGGAAGACGGTCATAATCTGCTCGATCGAACCAGTATCTTTCTCGGCAGCAACCTTGGCGACGGTAGCAGCCATTCCACTAAAAATCTGCCTGTGCTTTTAGCTGGCGGTGGCTATCAGCATGGTCAGCACTTGGCCTTCGATGTCGATAGTCCTCCGCCACTGTGCAATCTTTACGTCAGCATGCTTCAGCGGCTCGGCGTCGAAGCCGACAAGTTCGGCACGAGCACAGGGACCTTGACGGGACTGGAATTAAGTCGGCGTAAAGACACTTAATTGCGATAATCATCATTCGCGTACGTTTAAAAGCTTGCGATAATTCGCGCCTAGGATCTTTTGTTTGGCTTGTTGGGTTCTCTTGATTGGCAAAGCATGAAGCACAACGTAAATGCAGTTAGTTTTGGACCGATCCAAAAT
Source organism: Planctomycetia bacterium (assembly GCA_031398555.1). GTDB lineage: Bacteria > Planctomycetota > Planctomycetia > Pirellulales > Pirellulaceae > Aureliella. The sequence continues at coordinate 8,800 of JANNNN010000964.1, forward strand.
TGGCCAAGATTGTGGATACCCCGTTTCGACTACCGTGACAGTCTCATGCTAACCTCAGGTGGGAATCATTATCCTCCATGGCCATCGCAATCCAATGATTTGGAAGCGCAGAGCAACGTAGGCGCGAGCGTTGCATCTTCACTAACTTCGCAGTAGTTTCTGTACCACTTTGCCGTGGACATCGGTTAGTCGGAAGTCACGACCTTGGTATGGAAAAGTTAGCAATTCGTGGTCGAAACCGAGGCACTGTAACAACGTGGCGTGCAAGTCGTGGATGTGCACAGGATCGCAAACGATATTGTAGCCATACTCGTCGGTCTCACCCACTACGGCTCCTGGTTGAGTTCCGCCGCCAGCCATCCACATCGTAAAGCAGCGACCGTGATGATCCCGGCCGTAGTCATCTTGCAAGGAACCTTGGCTGTAGACTGTTCTACCAAATTCGCCTCCCCAAATCACAAGCGTATCGTCTAATAGTCCGCGCCGCTTTAGATCGGTTATCAATGCAGCCTGAGGTTGATCGATGTCGCCGCATTGCTTTGGGATGTTTGAAGGCAAATTGCCATGGTTGTCCCAGCCACGATGATACAACTGCACAAAGCGAACACCGCGTTCTACCATACGTCGGGCCATTAAGCAGTTGGCTGCGAAAGTCCCTGGTGTTTTCGCATTTGGACCGTAGAGGTCAAACGTTGACTCGGGCTCGTCGCTCAAATCAGTTAGACTCGGAACAGAAGCCTGCATCCGGAAGGCCATCTCGTACTGTTGCATCCGTGTCGCGATCTCTGGGTCGCCGTCCTGCTTCTGCTGCAAGTCATTCAGCTTGGCAAGTCCATCGAGCATCGATCGACGCAGTCCGCGATCAATGCCACTTGGGTCATTCAAGTAGAGCACAGGATCAGAGGAACTTCGAAACTTGACTCCTTGATGGCTCGACGGCAGAAATCCACTTCCCCACAATCGATCGAGCAGTCCTTGATTGGCATCTTTACCCGTGCCATGTGAAATCATGACGACGAAAGCGGGCAGATCCTCCGCTTCACTTCCAAGACCATAACTGAGCCACGAGCCCATCGAGGGTCGGCCTGGTTGTTGCGATCCCGTTTGCATAAACGTGATGGCTGGGTCGTGATTGATTGCCTCTGTGTGCATTGAGCGAACAATGCAGAGATCATCGACAATCTTTCCCGTGTGCGGTAACAACTCGCTCAACCAAACTCCCTGCTCGCCATGCTGCTTAAATTTGAACTTCGGAGCAACGACCGGGAAGCTTTTTTGACCTGACGTCATGCCGGTTAGCCGCTGCCCTTGGCGAATACTGTCAGGTAGTTCAGTCCCGTGCAACTCTTTCAGCTTCGGCTTGTAGTCCATCATCTCAAGTTGTGATGGCCCGCCAGATTGGAACAAGTAGATAACACGTTTGGCTTTGGCCGCAAAGTGCGGCACCAATCCGCTGCCATTCTCCGCACCAAGCACTCTGCTATTCAGATCGGAACCGAGAAGCGTCGACAGTGCGGCCGCACCAGTGACTGAATTGCGCAAAAAGCGACGACGGTCCCACAGCGATTGTGCGTTTAGAAAGCTTTGCATTTTCTTTATCGCTTTGAAATAGTTTCGTCGAGATTGAGCAACGTGCTTGCCACCACCGTCCAAGATGCAAGTTCGACCGGATCGAATGATGCGTCAGGAGTCGTTGCACCAATAGCGTTGAAGGCTTGTGCGCTTGCGGGTTTGACCGTAAACCGCTGCTTGGCTGTTTCCAGTATTTGACTAAGTATGAGCTGTTCTTCAGGCAACGCTTTGCGCGATACCGCCCTTTGAAAGCCGGCGTCGATCCGGTCATTCAAGTCTTGCCCGCCTTCGCGAATCATAATCTGAGCTAACAATCGAGCGCATTCGACATAGGTCGGATCATTCATTAAAACGAGTGACTGAAGCGGTGTGTTCGTTCTGGCTCGCCTGGCGGTGCAGACTTCGCGCATCGGCGCATCAAAGCTCATCATTGAAGGCGGGGGACAAGTTCGCTTCCAGAACGTGTACAAGCTCCGTCGGTAGAGTCCTTCACCAACGTCGGCTACATACTTGCCGCGACGCTCGACGGTCACGTCCTCCCACAGGCCAGCCGGTTGATAAGGCTTGACGCTAGGTCCGCCGAATTTATGTTGCAGCAAGCCGCTGATGGCGAGCGCGTTGTCGCGAATCGTTTCAGCCGATAAGCGATAACGCGGACCGCGAGCTAAAAGACGGTTTTCGGGATCGCGTTCCAACATTTCAGGCAGGAGGCGAGATTCCTGTTGGTAAGTGGATGACATGGCGATCATTTTATGAATCGCTTTGACATCCCAGCCACTTTTCATGAAGCTACCAGCCAAGTAGTCAAGTAATTCCAAGTTGGTCGGCGCTTCACCGGTCAAACCGAAATCCTCGGCCGTTTTTACAATACCGGTCCCAAAGTAGTTCTGCCACCAACGATTTACTGTCACGCGAGCTGTCAATGGGTTGGAATTGCTTACCAGCCACTGCGCCAACTGCAAGCGATCCTTGGGAGGTTCTGTTCCCGAGTGAAGAAGCGTTGCAGGCACACTTGAGTAAACGCGATCGGACGGCTGATCGTACTGTCCTCGTTTTAGTACATACGTTTCTCGCGGTGGATTCACATCGCGCATGACCATTACCGCAGCAGTGCTTTCTTCAATTACCGTTTTTTCTTTCTTCGCGGTGGCGAGTTTCGTTTGTACAACGGGATATTCGGGATCAATTCGATTCAAATAGAATTGCTGTATCTGCTTGCGCTGCGACTCAGTGCGCTGTTCTAATGGCACACGTACCCAGTCGGCCAAACCTGAAACTGTTTCAAAAGCAGCCAGTTGCTTGACACTGTTTTCATCCAACACATTGCCGAATAGTTGCAAGTCATCGACCAGCCCTCGGTAGGGAAGCGTCTTTTCGCGCAAGCCGATGCGAAACGGTTGTTGCGTTTCGATCGAGTCCTTAAGAGAATCATGAACAACATCATGCGGTTCAAGCTTGGAGTCCACATAGATTTTAATCCCCGCCGCTTTTTTAGATCCATCGTAGGTTCCAACAACATGATGCCACTCGTTAGCAGTAACTGGTTTCTTGGTGGAGACCTTGATCGCATTGCCTGGCCATTTGTGGACTATATGAATTTCTATTTTGCCGTTGGACAGAAGCAAGTCATAACCACGATAGTTCTGTGACTCGTCCATTTTCGATAGAATTGCCATGCCATCGTTGGCGGAAGGTTTGACCCATACACTGATTGAAAAGGGTTGATCGCCTGCGAAGTTGCCAATATTGCCAAGCTCGACACGCGATTGCTCGTCCAATTCAATGGCCTCCTGGTTTTTACCGGGCGAGTAGCGGAGGGTGCCTGACGTTGAGCCGATTTGCGACTTGGAAACTGATTCGAAGATCGTTGGAACATCCGATTTATCCAATGGAAAGCAATGCAGTGCTTTCTGAGCAAAGCGCGATTGCAATTCGCTCTCGGGAGTTTCCGCAACCAACTTTGCGACCTTCGCATCAGCCTGTTCTTCGGTTTGTTTCAATTGCGATTCTAAAGCGAGTATCTGCTCATTGAAGGCATTGATTTTCGTGCTCTGTTCGGCTGTGGGTACTCGAATGAAGGGTTCTGCGCCGACGAACTTGTTGTAACCGGCTTGCTTTTCGTCGAGCGAATTGAAGAAGGAGTAGAACTGGAAGTATTCGGTTTGCGAGATTGGATCAAACTTATGATCATGACACCTGGCGCATTGCATGGAGAGGCCAAGGAAGACTGTTGAAACCGTATGAACGCGATCGACAACGTATTCGACGCGGTACTCTTCTTGAATGATGCCGCCTTCGGTGTTGTGTCCCTGATTGCGAAGAAAACCCGTAGCAATTAATTGTTCTTGTGACGGATTGGGTAGCAAGTCGCCGGCGAGTTGCTCGATCGTGAATTGGTCGAAGGGCATGTTGCGATCGAAGGCATTGATGACCCAGTCACGCCATGGCCACATGGTGCGATCTTCATCATTGTTGTAGCCATTCGTATCGGCATAGCGAGCCAAATCGAGCCACTCCATGGCCATCTTCTCTGCAAAATGTTTCGAACGGAGCAGTCGATCCACAGCCTGCTCATAAGCATCACTAGACGGATCATTCAGATACTGACTCAGCTCATCCACGGTTGGAGGCAGACCGGTCAAATCGAATGAGACACGGCGAAGAAGAGTCGCCCGGTCAGCTCGAGGTGATGGCGTCGAGTGTTCTTGTTCCAATCGTTTGCCAACAAAGTGGTCAATCGCATTGCTTGCCCATTTGTGATCTTTCAACGGTGGTAACTCAGCGTTTGTGGGGGCCGTAAATGCCCAGTGTTCCGAATAGGCCGCCCCTTGCTGAATCCACTTTTGAAGTAGCTGCTTTTGTTCGGCTGAGAGCGACTTTTTGCTAGCGGGCGGAGGCATCTGCGATTCTGGGTCGACCGACAGGATTCGTTCAACCAACTTGCTAGCGCTCAGATTGTTGGGAACGATTGCGGACGATGCGATAGCTTTGTCTCGAAGATCAAGGCGCAAATCCGCAGTACGACTTTTTTCATCTGGTCCGTGGCAATTCCAACAATGACTGGCGAGTATCGGCCGAATTTGGCTCGAAAAATCGATTACTTTTTCGGTATCATCAGCCTGCGTGTTGCTCCGAATTTGTAGGCTTACGAAGAGAGCGACGAATGCAAGCAGTCGTAATCTTGCCAAGTTAAGATTCATCTTGTTCATGATTGGGTAGGCAGGGCGAGCGGCGGGGGATAAAAACTATTCAAAAAGGTAAAATGAGCAATGAAAACTGCAAAATGGAAGGGCCAAGCGGGAAGCAAGTTGCATGATGAATCTCGTAGTGAGGATTGTACTTTGAAATTCGACCGCCGCTTATTGATCTGCGATCACTTTGCAATTTGCATTTCTGATTTTAACTTTTTTCACTGAGTTCTAAACACGTCAGCTCAAGGCGGGCGACGAGAAATGAAAAGTGAAAAATGGTGGGTTGCCGGATCTAACTCACTCGATTTTAGGAGGAATAACCCGCACAATCGGAAATTGCCCCTCTTGAGGGGACGCAAAGTTTGACGCACCATGGTGTTGCGCGTATTCTAAAGGTAGACATCTTGGGGAGGCGGTTAGGAAAAAGTCGCCGAATGGCTTTTCGAAATCTTATCTGGCTGCACGGATGAAAATCGTCAATGAATTGAGCGGCTCGAACTCGAGCGGTGATAAGGAAATAGTTTCCTTACCGACCGGCCGGGAAAGTACGACCAGTCAGCCGCTGATTTCCGTCCCCCAAAATCAGCCGCACGTTAGTGATAGCGAGAAGACCGTCATCAGCCAACGTCCTGTGGCCGCGCCGGAAGAGTTCTATCGCTCAATGCCGCTTACTGAATTAGCGGGCTTGCTCGAAGGCAAGCAGCTTGACCATTTTCAAATCGACCAGATGATCGGTGGCGGCGGGATGGGGGCCGTGTTTCGTGGTCGCGACCTGCGGCTTGATCGGGTTGTGGCAATCAAAGTCATCCCCGCTTCGAAACGTGATGCTGATACACTTCGTCGTTTTCGACTGGAGGCGCAAAGTGCAGCTCGACTGGACCACCCCAATATCGCGAGAGTCTATTACGTTGGCGAAGCGGAACGCTGGAACTACATCGTTTTTGAATTCATCGATGGAGTCAACATTCGCGACTTGGTCGACATGGAAGGTCCTCTAAGCGTCGATAACGCTGTCTTCTATACTCGACAAGTGGCCGAAGCGCTGCAACATGCGGCGGATCGCAACGTTGTGCACCGCGATATCAAGCCATCGAACTTGTTAGTCACAGCCGCCGGTGCGGCTAAAGTTGTTGACATGGGGCTCGCTCGCGATACTTCGCTTGACAAATCCTCCGCCGATGCAACCGCCAGCGGCGTGACACTCGGGACTTTTGACTACATATCTCCCGAACAAGCTCGCAATCCTCGTGATGCCGATGTCCGAAGTGACCTTTACTCGCTCGGTTGCACACTATTCTTCATGTTGACTGGCAACCCGCCGTTCCCTGAAGGCACCGCGCTGCAAAAACTGTTGAACCACGGCAGCCAGCCGCCACCTGACCCTCGCGCTTGGCGTGAAGATCTGAGCGACGAACTTTATGAAATTTTGATGAAGCTGATGGCCAAGCGACCGGCTGATCGATATCAAAGGCCAGTCGATTTGATCAACGATCTGCTGTTGCTGGCTGAGGCAGAAAACTTGCCGCGAAGTCGCTCGCCTGGCACGGTGCTATTGAGTCCCAGCGTCGCGCAGCGCAGCTTGCTCGAAACCAACTTGCCATGGATGGTCGCCGTGGTGGTTTTGCTGGGCACGATTTTATGGCCGTTGAGCAACACGTTCACAATTCCTCCTCCTAATTTTGAAGCCTCAAGCGTGCTACCGGCCGCCCCTGCGTCAAGTTCGCTTAAATCCTTTAACGAGTTTGAACCTCCTGGGGTTGAAGGGGGGAAACAAGTCGCAGACAATTTGACGCAGACAGATGTTCGTCGTTCATTGCCAATCGGCGACGATCCGAAACTTCCTGTAGCGTTGGGAACGAAGTCGAATCCAACTCCGCCAAGAACTAATGACGTCTCCACTGCATTGGCGCGGAGCACCGGCGCGCAACCTGAAACTTTCTCGGCGGAGGATCTCGCAGGGGAAACCGCACCCACTGGAAATGATCTGACGGGAATTGCATTTCCAAAGTCAACCTCAACGTTGGTGGTCAGCAATCGTTTGCCTCCCGCCATCGATCGACAGTCGTGGACAAGTTCACTGGCTGACGCGCTACGTCGAGCTGAAATTGAAACGGATATACGTACAATAGAAATCGTCGGAAGCGTCGTAGTCGACAGTTCGTTGCGCATCGGTCGTTCCGATATCGTGATTCGCTCCGGGACGCTTCCCAACGCAGTTGCGGGCCAGCTGAGCAACCGTGCGGCGATCGAGTTCGCTCCAAGTTTACTCGCGAGACTGCAACCAGGTGAAAGTTTGATTGAAGTGGCAAGTCAATCGCTACAGTGTTTGGATTTGAACTTTAATATCAACGTTGCTTCGGATATTCCAACCCGTGAAGTTTCCATTTTCGGGATCGGCACCAGCGGTAAACTCGATCTTGATGGATGTCGCATAACCGTTAAAGGAACACCGATTAGTTTCAACTCTGCGGTCGTCACTATTTCTGACAGTCGGCGGCGGGGTTCAGTTGGGTTTCCATCAAGCCGCAACGATGATCGTTCAAAGAACGAATCGCAAGAGCCCTCCACTATTACACTAAAAAATAGCGTTGTTCGCGGCGATGCATCGCTTTTCAAAATAACTGCCAGCCATCGGATTGAAACCGAACTAAAGCAAGTTCTGGTCGGAGTGTCTGGCTATGCGGTCGATATCGCCGGAGTCGATGGAGACGATCGCATGCCACCTGTTATGCGAATGTATTGCCAAAATACGACCTTTGCAACAGCTGAAGGATTCGCAAGGATTTTGTATCGGCAAGATGCCGTGCCGTCACTAGCAGTGAACCGCAACAGCAAAAAATGTGTTTACTGGTCCTTGCCCGATAAGCCCCATTTTTTAATCGAAGGCGTGCAACGTTCGGAGGACTTGGATGACCTGCTGCATTTGCAAGGTGGCGAAAATGCTTACGAAGCCAAGATTGAACTGCTTTGTAAATGTCTTACTCGAGAGGAAGCCGAGGTACCAATTCAGTTTTCTAGCGCCGAAGCCGCTTGGTTTCAAGAATATGGCAACGAATGGTCGGTCAGTTGGCAAAGCCC
>JANNNN010001122.1:0-5128 GCA_031398555.1 Planctomycetia bacterium
TGCACTATTCGAATCAACTCGGCTGAGTCGCCGCGTGGAAGCTGCCGCGAAGCGCTGACGACAATTTGATAGTAGTGCTCGTCACTATCGACAGGCGTTGCTTCCTCGCAGCTATGCTTTGGAAACACCCATTGGCACAACCGGCCTACAATCGCGGCGTGCGGGGTATCGAGCCATGGACGATCCCACCAAGTATGAATTCCGGCGATCGGTGACGAAGTCAATTGGCCGGCGTTGTGGGCAATGTTCAACAGTGGCCCGTATCCAGTTGATTCGACTAAGCCACGCACGCGAAACCACGGCACAGCAATGACCAATGCATCTGCGTTCAAAGTTCCAAGCTGGTCTGTGTCAATTGTAAAATTATTTTCCGAATGCTGGACGAGTCGTTGCGCTCGCGTCTGCAATTGAACATCGACTGCGTGTCCGCGCAACTTATGTTCGGCGGATGTGCCGAATAGTTCTCCGAGTGGGCGTTTGGGTACCAGTAAGTGAAACGCTTCGCGGTGATTCAAAAAACCATCTTGCAGGACTTTGGCCACCGAGGAGAGATTAACTTGCGATAGTTCTTCACCGAGGGCACTGACAATGATCGTTTGCCAGAAGTGCGCAATGGCAGTTGGTGTTTGATGATGTGAAACTAACCACGGTTGTGCGGGCCGTGAGTCTGTTTCGCTGTCAAGTCTTAGTTTGCGAATCGCGAGCATACCGTGGGCAATGGCGATTCGATCAGCGAGAGTTAATCCGGGCCATCGCCAAAGCCAACCGGCCAAATGTAGCGGAGCGGGCAATAGCGGTAGCGACCCCAAGCGTTGATAGTTGCCATCGGCTCCATAAAAATGGAGACTGCGATGAGTCTCCCATTTGTCGCGCTGCTCAAGCCAATCGATCAACTGCCGCAAGTTCGTGCAGCATCCCATTCCGACATGCTGACAGTAGTCGATGGCGTCGTTGGAACTTGGTTGAGTGAAAGAACCAGTTCGACCGCCGAGTCGTCGTCGAGCTTCCAGCAATTGCACTTTGACACCGCGCTTAGCCAACGCCAACGCCGAAGCGATCCCCGCTAATCCACCACCAACAACAATCGCAGTTTTCATAAGTGGCGTAGGCTTCCAGCTTGCGATCATCGTTAGTATTGCGGGGCTTTACCAATATAACTTCGGCATCTTATGCGCACAGTATGTCAGTGTCTGACGCACGCATGGGAAATAAACGGAAGCGGGACGCTCCACAACGCTCCATCTAGCTTTTCTCGGCGGGATGCCTCAAAATGCGCGAAAAGGCAATCGATTTTACAGCTCAACCTGCGAAAGGACTCTATGGACACTCAAGAACCGGCTGACACGTCTGCTCCGGCACAGCCCAAGCCACTCAACAAACTGCAGCGCCGAATCCTTGGAGTGTTGATCGAGAAAGCTCGTACAACTCCCGATGCGTATCCGCTTTCATTGGCAGGGTTAGTGGCTGGCGCGAACCAGAAAAGCAATCGCAGTCCGCTCATGAACCTGTCGCCAGAGCAAATCGAAGATGAACTGATCCAAATGCGTTCGTTGGGAATCGCGGCGGAAATTCAGGGAAGCGGGCGAGTTTCTCGATATCGTCATCACGGTCATGATTACCTAGGCATCAAAGGGGCCGAGGTGGCGGTCATGACAGAATTATTGCTGCGTGGCGAGCAGACGGCGGGAGATCTGCGAGTTCGTGCGAGTCGGTTTGACCCGATACCGGACTTGCCAGCATTGAACGAGATTCTGCGTTCGCTGATGAGCAAAGGGTTGGTGATCTCTCTAACTCCCCCAGGTCGTGGGCAAGTCTTCAGCCACAATCTTTACCAACCGGAGGAACTGACAAAGCTGAAGAATAAGTTTGTCGGCGCGACAGGTGACAGCGATGAAGTTTCGGATCAGAATGAGAATACATCGCCTGCTGTGCGTCCAGTCCGGAGCGGCGGAGAAGTGGCCGCCTTGCAAGCGGAAGTCGAAGAACTGCGAGGGTTGCTGGCCGCGTTAGAAGAACGAGTATCGCAATTGGAGAGTTAGGTCGTCCACGATCATGTTAACACGCTTGAAAGCTCTAACGTTGCTCTCTGAGTGTACTGGTGACGACATTTGGTCGGTCGAACATTGTCGACTGCGAGGCGTTCCCGAGGCTTGGATCGAGGAATTGGTAGATTGTTACGAGTCTGGTTTCGAGCGATCCAGTCAGACGATTTTCGTACGGGACTCAGTCGTGAATCAATATCATGGTCTGCGCGACATCGACTTGGCCGTAAAGCTTGGTGAATTTCTCGGCGTTGATGTCGCTGGGCTGGAAACACAGTCTGCAACACGAGCTCGGTGGGTGCTTGCCATTCGCCAGGCAATCGAAGAAGGGTAGGCATCTCAATGATGAGAAGCGGACGAGTCGAGCCTCGCCCGCTTTCGAAACCAGATCTTTGGCTGCGTATTTCGCAGTTTTTAGTATTCGATGCTAACGACTTCGCCACCTGCTGCGGTGCCTAAATAATTCCAATTGAGATAGTCAATTGAATTGGAAATAAAAGACACGTGTCCATCGCAGAATACCGCTTGAATTCCCCCTGTGTGCAAGCTTCGTGAAGCCATCATCCGGGGAGCGATTGCAGTGGTTGCGGTGGTGCATGGCATTCTTGGATTAGCCACTGTCGAAGTGCAATTACCACCGGTGATCACATCTGGCGAGCTAGAGTTCGGCGACAAATAAGTCACAATACCCGCCGCCCCGCCCCACCAAGTGAAACCCCGTAGGTCAGTACCCCGGCCTTGCAATACTTCGGCCAACATCAACGTGCTGCTTGTTCCATCAGTGATAACTGCCAGCGACTGATGTTTACCGTAAATACGAGTGAACGTCGCTGCGGACCCAGCGTTGACTGGACCATCATCCGAGGTGGAACCGGTGTATCCAGCAAAAGGTGCACCGAGAAAAAGGATCGGTGGCGTGGTCGGAAGGGTGGTTTGAAAGAAACTTGTATTGCCATAATTCACGGCATAGTTATGGCTGGTGATTGCGGGAGCACCAATTGGTGCATTGGGCGTGTCGCTTGGGCATGTCAGACTTGATATTCGAGTACTAACTACTGTTCGGTTAACCGTTCCGCTGTAGCGGGGACCGGTGTGGTCAGCGCCACCGTAATTTTGATAGATGTTGTAAAGATTGGATTGTTCCATATAAGGCAATACGCCCACCTGCCAAGTTCCCCAGCAGCATCCATAACGACCAACTCCACCCGGGAGTCTTTTGTAGGCACTTTCGTAGTTGAGGCAGGCCAGCCCCAACTGCTTCAAGTTGTTGGAGCACTGCATCCGGCGAGCAGCTTCACGGGCGGCTTGAACTGCAGGCAGTAGCAGACCAACGAGAATGCCGATGATGGCAATCACCACCAACAGCTCGACCAATGTAAACGCTTGCTTTCTAGATCGCATCAAAAACTCCTTCGCCAATACATATTTGAAAACGAAAAAACGACACGTTGAAAACGCAAAATTACTTGATGTCCCAATCGAAAACGTTCGGCCCTTGATCTTTTACTTCCACCTCTTGTTTGGAAGCGGTGTTGTATGCAGCGGGAATTCGATCCTTTGAGACGTAATTGCCCGATGGTCCAGGCATTCCGTCTGGATTGCTCGGATCGATGTTGTCACCGGAACTGATGATCACTTGGTATTTCCCAGGCGTGAGGCCCATCTCGGCGAGAATCTTGTATTCGCCGTTAGCGATGTTCGCCCCTTCCTTCGTCCTTGGAACCCCCTCAGTTCCACCACCAAGTGGATTAAAAGTGATAGTCCCATGATCCAGCGGAGCACCTTTGAACACAACCTTGCCGGCTACTTCGCGACGTGGATTGCTCTCGCCACAGCCCGTGAAAACTATGAGCAGTCCGCAAGCAAGGGAAAGAACCTGGGCGTGTGGGCTTACGATCATGTTATTGTCCTGAAGGAGTAATTAAGAATTTGGCAGGAGTAGTCAGCCTAGCGATTCGCGACCTTGAAAGCAATAAATTTAGTCAAGAGAATGGCGGGGGATCGCCGACCGATTGTTCGGGAAACAACGACCCGAGCGGGCACATTGCATCTGATGTACCGAGTTTCGCGACGTTTCAACGCATCTTGGTCTGGGACGTACCAACAGAATGCGTAATGGCTGCGTCAGCCGCCTTAACGCAAACGCTCGGTTTGTAGACAGCCTGTATTGGGACAAGCCTTATTTAGAACTTCCGCGAATTCACGAAAAAAAATGGAACCTTCGCATTTTAAATAGGCATTTGCATCTTTTTTAGGCTATTTAAATGGAAATTAACATTTCCGCACACTCACTTACTATTGAGCCATCAGAGCTTGGGGTTGTTCCAAAACTAGATAGTGGCCGTGGTCGGCAGTAAGAATTGCCAATGTATCGTTCCACCCGCCATTGTTTTCAATCCACTCGGTCATTTTTTTGAATGCTGCATCGCCGCTGAACACAGCACCAATCGAGTTATCAATGTTGTTCGAGTGGTTGGCCCAATCCACATCGCCCGCTTCGACCATCAGCCACCACTTCTCGGAACGTGATTGAAGAACTTGCGCGGCGGCGACGGCCATTTCACTTAGATTGACATTTTCGAAAAGGTCTTCCGCCGAGTACTTTTCAGCTTTAGCAGCTTCTGCATTTCCAACGCTCAATACGGGATCAAAATGTCCGTCGGCGGTCCTAAAGGGGAGGTGTCCACCGGCGACGCCGAAATAGCCGAACAGTCGTTTCTTTTCAGCGATGGCTCGCTTGACGGTTTTTTCGAGGACATTCGCTCCAGTTTTGCCCGCCGTCCGCTGGGCGATAACATACTTACCACCGTTGGCAACATCGATGGCTGCGAGGTCTGCAGCGGTTAGATACCGATTGCCAACGACAAAGTTCTCGCCTTGGGGGCCATCTTTTTCTTTTGTAATTCCGAACCCTCCGCCGATCAACACATCGACGCCTGGCAGTCCCCCTGGATGGAAAATCGAGGGTCTACCGATCAAATCGCGAGTCAAGTCTTGATAGTCATCGCGATGAACGTTGTTGGCATAAGCGCAGGCCGGCGTCGCGTGGCTGATCGGAACGCTGGTGATCACTCCAATGGCAAAGC
>JANNNN010001154.1:0-1135 GCA_031398555.1 Planctomycetia bacterium
GATCCACTTTTCAAGTTGGAATTGCAAGACTATGAACTTCAGCTCGATTCCGCCGCAGCCGAACTGGCCAGCGCGGATGCAACCTACAAGCAAGCCGTCGCCGATGAGGCTCGCATGCGTTCACTCAAGGCGAGTCGATCGGTCAGCGAAGATGAGTACGATCGGGCGCTCGCTGGCCGAGAGATAGCGCATGCGCGAAGGACCGCCGCGTCGCGGTCGCTCGAATTGGCACGAAATCGACTGAAATACACAACCTTGCAAGCCCCCGCCGACGGCGTCGTAACGGCGATCATGGCAGAGAGTGGTCAAGTGGTTGCTGAGGGGCGGAGCGTGGCCAAGTTAACGCAGGGGGACGAGTTGGAAGTCAAGGTTGGAGTTCCCGAAAGGATGATCGCGGGCTTGGCTGAATCCGCATCGAACATCACGTATTGGTCGATGCCTGGGGAATCATCGCGGACTCGGCTGCGCGAATTGTCGCCAACAGCGGATCCGGTATCACGCACTTATGACGCGCGTTTTACGATTCGCGATGTGCCGCCGAATTTGCAACTTGGCATGTCAGCGACCTTGCATTTGAAAAGTTCTAGCGGCAGTGATGCGATATCCGTACCGTCCAGTGCGTTGGCCGGCCGAAGTGAAACGCTTGTTAGCATGGGCGGCGCGACTAGCAAGTCGCCGATCATTTGGAAAGTGCTGGATGATGCTGGTCATATTTACGCAGTGCCGGTTGAGGTGGTCCGCTACGGTCAGGATGAAGTGATCGTTCGAGGCGAATTGACTGAGGGAGATCGCATCGTTTCAGCGGGTGTACACAAGTTAGACGCTGGTGTAACGATTCGTAAATGGGAAGAGCTCAAGTGAGTGGCATCAATCTCTCGGAGTGGTCGGTCAAGCATCCGGCCTTCGTTACATTTCTAATGATAGCCAGCGCTATCGCAGGGCTCGACGCCTACCGTCGCATGGGGCGGGCCGAAGATCCTTCGTTCACGATCAAAACGGGGCTGGTGACAGCTCGCTGGCCGGGTGCGACGGGTGAGGAGATGCAGCGTCAGGTCGCTGATAAACTGGAAGAAAAGCTGCAAGAGCTGGCGTATCTGGATTTTTTGCGAACCTACACGACGGCTGGCAATTCGGT
>JANNNN010001140.1:0-1396 GCA_031398555.1 Planctomycetia bacterium
CCAAGAACGAAACTCAAGACGCGAAACCACCCAGCAAAGCTTCGAAGCCGAAGTCGGAAGTGACACAGGCAGCACCGAGTCGTCTTGAATCTGAAGACAATTCAACTCTCATCAGTATCTCAGACGATCCGACTACAACGCAGACGTCAGCGGACACCAAGAACTCGAATGCACCAAATCAACTTGTAAATGAGGACGAACAATTCGTCGTACCACCGGCGAATCGCCGAGGTTTCGAACCGCTCGAACGACGAAGAGTGACAGAAAACGACGATGAGTCTTCGCCAGACCCGCAATCTCGCGGCCCCCAATCACGCGACCAGCTATTGAGCGATCGTCAACTAACGCCAGCGAAAATTGTCATCCAGGTGGACGAGAGCGGTCGTTTGATTTTGCAATCGTCAGATCCCGCGACACTCGATCGCTTGGAAGAAATGATGCAGATGAATAAACCGCCTCAACGTCCCTATGACAAATTCTTCGTAAAGTTCGCACGCGCCTCGTGGGTCAAGCTGAACCTCGATGAGTACTTCGAAAAAGAGAAAAAGCGCGATGATCGCAACGATCGCTTTTACTCGTGGATATATGGTATGCCGACAGAAGACAAAAAAGATACCAGTCGGCAACTTGGGAAAAAGGCTGTACTGCGATTCATCGCTGATAATGATACTAGTTCGATTATCGCAATCGGTGCCAACGACATGGATCGACGCACCATCAAGGAACTGATTGAACTGTGGGATGTGCCCGAACCCACTAACGGCAAAGATGTTCGCTACACAAAACTTGTTCGAATCAAGCATTCGAATGCCGAATCGATCGTTAGCACAATTAAGGAAGCTTACAAGGATCTGCTTAGCGCAAATGACGCCGCACTCCAGGCCAATCAAGGAGGCGGCGGCAAGAGTGGAAACCGAGAGAACAAACGCGAATCCAATCAAGAGACCGTTCAAGCTGACGGTGGTCTTAGCTCGAACTTTAAGGGTGAACTTTCGCTAGGTGCCGACGTCATCACGAATTCAGTGCTTGTTTCCGCACGAGGTGAACCGCTGCTTGAATTGGTCGTTGATATGATCAACAAACTCGACGTCGCTGCAGCCCCCCAAGGTAACGTAGAAGTCGTTCAGCTTTCACCCGGCATGGCCAAAGGTTCGTTGGCTGATGCTCTGCGCGCGATGCTGGATAAAGGCGACAGTCCCACAAATCGCGGTCGCCAGAATGGTCAGCATAACGGCCAAGAAGGCGGTCAGGAAAACAGGCAATCAGCCGGTTCGAACAACGCACAAGAAAATCGCGGCAGGTAAGTTTAAAGATTGGATTCTCTGTTGTGATTCTACGGCGTTGGGATAGACGAGGGGCTGAGATCGTTGGCAGAGTGGTTCAGTACGAAGACATC
>JANNNN010001190.1:0-4044 GCA_031398555.1 Planctomycetia bacterium
CGGGATGGCACAGCCGGACCTTTATATCCTGGCTGGTGAGAGCACGTTTGGCTGGAATTTGTTCAAAGGCTTTTTCGGAATCTGGATGCAAATGGTACTTATCATTTGCATCGGTGTGATGTTTAGTACCTTCTTGAGCGGTCCGGTGGCGATGGTGGCGACCATGACCGCTCTTGTGCTCGGGTTTTGCGGAAACATGGCATTTGACATCGCTAACGGGAAAATGCCAGGCGGTGGTCCGATCGAGTCAATGATACGAATGCCCATGCAGTCAGGGTCGATGGTGGATTTGGATCTTGGTAACACGATTCTTGAGACTGTTATCAAGAAAACAGATCAGGGAATTATGTACACGCTGTACACCTTGTTTAATGCCCTGCCTTCGTTTGGTTCGTTTAATACGTCAGAATACGTCGCGTATGGCTTCGATATATTCGGAGGATTGGTCGCGCGACACTTATCCATGACGATAGGATATTTTGTCTTGACGAGTGTGATCGCGTATTTCTTCCTCAAGACTCGGGAGATGGCAGCATGAACATCGTAGCTCTACGTCGACAGTTAATTTATGTTCTAGCGATGGTTGCACTCCTGGTGCCTCTGTACGTGCTCGGCAAACCGTCGGTGCGAAATAAAGATGGCTCGGAAAGTCAGCGTGGCGGAACGCTTGCGCAGTTGCGCAGCAAGTACGATTTAGGACAAGGTGATTTGGGAGAAATCGACCCTGCAAGCGAGTCCATGCGATTGGCGACCCTGGGATTGCGTGGTGTGGCAGCAACTATTCTGTGGCAGCGAGCCGAGTACTACAAGAAAGAAAAGTACTGGGATCGGCTCTCGGCAACACTGAATCAGATTGCAGTTTTGCAACCGCACTTTGTGAAAGTTTGGGAGTTCCAGTCTCACAATTTATCTTACAACATTTCGGTTGAGTTCGATGACTATCGTCAGCGTTACCAGTGGGTAAAACGCGGCATCGAGTACCTTGTGAAAGGTTCGAAGTACAACAAGCATAAGACCGAAATGCCTTATGAGCTTGGATGGTTTTTCGGCAACAAAATGGGTGTCTCCGACGAAAGGAAGCAGTTTCGCCAGCTCTATCGCGATGATAAGAATTTCCATCGGGAGATTGCTGAAAAATCCATGGACCTGAATAATGCCGAAGGACTTGGTCCGGACAGCAAACCAGACAATTGGTTGTCCGGGCGACTGTACTACGAGCGGGCTTATGACATGGTCAGGAAAGAGAATGCTCGACCGGCCAAAAGCCCGCTAATGTTTTACCGAATGAGTTCCTCGTGGCTAACGAAATATGCTGAAGGCTTGCAAGCCGAAGGACCGGAAGCCAACCTTGGTGATCCAGCCCGCGTCGCATGGCGGCGCGCGGCAGCGGGCATAAAATCGTTCGGTGATATGACGATTCAGACTACGTTCGGTGATGAGATCACTCTAAACACAATTGACCAAGCTAACCAGGACTTACTGAAAGCCGAGAAGGAGTTCCAAGAATACTGCGGTGAGACGTACCAAAACATTCTGGCCGATCGTCGCAGCAAACTAACAAAAGAGCAGCTTGCGGCGACTGAAGTCGAGGATTTCGAGCGTAACTTTGATCAGCTAATGCTTGCAGAGCAAGCGAGCAGCGTTCTTACGATTGACCCTCGTGACGTGGTAACCAAGCTATCCGCGGATAAACAGGTTAAGGGTTTTCAGATCGCTGAGAAAATACGGATCGCCAAGGAGTACATTCAGCACGTCGAAATCTATCGAAACCAAATCAATTATGCGTACTGGAAATCGCGCTGTGACGCGGAACAGGAAGACTCGGCGATTACGGCCCGAACGAACATGTATGCAGCCAATGAATTGCTCGACAAAGGTGAACTCGATGCTGCTTTGAAGAAGTACGACACTGCTTGGAATGCGTGGAATGATCTGTTTAATAAGTTCCCATCCATGATGATTGACGATGCTGCGGATGAAGTAACGGCGGCCATTGATCGCTACCGGCGGTTGCTGGAAACTCCTGACTTGCCAAAAGATTTCCCGTTGCAGAGTTTTTTGAAGTTCCGCGAAATCAATGAAGGCAATATGGCAGATCCTTCCTTAATGAGTTTGGTTGCGGATTGGCCTAAGCGACATCCTGGAAGAGATTTTTTGGCGGAGATGCTGAAGAAATCGGCTGTCGCAGAAAAGCCTAGGACAGCCCCGGATGACGCCCCGCCAATTCCGAATAGGGCTCCAGAGCAGATGCCTAACAAGCCAGTATCGGAACCAGAACTAGCAGAACCGTTGCCAGCAGTTCCTAAAACCGAGACTACCTTGGAAGTTGCATCGCCCGATCCGGGTAATGCGCCGAGCCCCGCGGCGCAGGTCGAAGGTCCAAGTGTGTCGCCTCCTGATGAAGGTTCACCGCCCACACCAGCTCCCAAATAGTTTTTAAGACTTAACGCAGTAGATTGCAGAGTTCATCATCCAATTTTGGAAGGTGGACTCTGTTTCCGTCTCTAAGACATTGCTGGAACTCGCCTATAATTTCGCGCAGGCGTTCCACTACATCCAATCGACGTGATGATACGTCGCTGATTTCCCAGCGGTCGTCGGGCTTTACAAATAACTCCGGCAGTCCACTTTCTCTGAATTTTGCACTCCAAGCTGGCGTTCGAATCCAGTGTTGTGACAAGTCTGCGATGTATGCGGACTGAAAGAGAGTCGGCCATCCTATCGGAGCAGAAAACGGACCAAGTCGAAGCATACTCTTCCCCCATGAAGAATTTGCTTCAAGTGCATTCAATTCAATAGAATCGAGGAAGGTCATGAGCAAGTCCGGCAACTGACAGAGTTCCGCGCGTCGGGAGCCGGGAGCTCGCCTGTCTTGCACGCGATCAGCGGTCTCACCTTTGGCCTCATCAGTGGCCTCATCAGTGGCCTCATCAGCGGCCTCATCAGCGGCCTGAACGATAGCCAAACACGTGACTTCTTCACCGTGCAAGGCGGGTTGGCCCCAACCCACGCGACCGTGTTCGCCTAGAGGGACGCCGCCGAGCGACAAGACCATCCAAGACCAATCGTTGGCATCGTCGCGCGACTCGATTGTGCTCATTAAGATGTCAATCGCTTGATCTATGACGGCAACTTGGGCCGCAGCGACTTGTCCCCATCCAATGACTTCGTCGGGGTCTGTTTCGTCCGTTATCGCGATGTCAGGTACGCAGGCCATGCTCGGGGGGGCTGGGTCTTCTGGATCGATGAAGCGTTCGCGCAGATCGATTGGCGCATCCCAACCGCGTCGCAATCCTCGGCTATGTATCCATACGACACGGTGTGATTCCGGTTCTGACAACTCGTCTACTGCGGCAACAAAGACTTGCATTAGCCCGCACTCAGTCCAATCGTCGACTGGCTCGGTTGGGTCATCCGTTTCAAGTAAAATTACGCGCGGGCAGCCCAGTTCCTCGGCCACCTCTGCCGTTATTGAGCAGTCTGTGATTAAGCAAGCGTCAAAACCGCTTGAAATCAGTTGATGCCACATGGACCATTGCGAATCACGCTCTTGTCCTGCATGCCGCCCCGTCCACAAGCTTCGTAACTGCTTTCGTAGGTCCAATGAGTCGACGAAACACTGATCGAGCACCAAGCCCGTCGAGGCCAAGCGGTCGATTGCCGGGGTAACAGCGGTATTGGAACCGTAAGCTCCTACCAATCCTGTACTCACACCCTCGACGACTAGTACTATCCCGCTGCGCATGCGTCACTTTCGTTATTGCCCGTACGACCGGAATACTCCGTTCTTGGCGGACAGCTTGCCGGTTCGCTTTCTCACTCACAGAGTGTACTGGTGAAGTAGGTTTTAGTGAACGAGTCTCGAAACACGCCCCCGCGATTGAACCTGGAGTCTAGCGATGTCAAACACTGCATTCACCAATTACGTTTTACAAACGGCCACTTCTGAGGATTGCACGCTTGCGATGTCTGGCTGGGCGAATTCGAACGCGCTTTCCCCCGAGCGTCAGATCTATCCGGAGACAACCAACGTTTGGGATACGC
>JANNNN010001195.1:0-5194 GCA_031398555.1 Planctomycetia bacterium
CGCTCGTGCTGGTCAGGAAGGCGACCAGATCATCGATCAGCCGTACCTTGTCGGTCGCGAGCAGGCCGTGGGCGCTTCCAGTCTCGCGACGGTATCCACTCGTGGCTTGTTACCATCTGTCCCGAGCGATCCCCCTTCACATTCAGCTTCTAATCTAGTCACACCATCGACGACACTAGGAACCATGGGCGGAACGAATCTGCCTGCAGAGACCGCTCAAGCTGCAGTGGATACAACCGTACTCGCCTTGGTTCTGGCCCTGGTGACCATGTTTTTTCAACTGATTGTTTCCCGTACAGAGCGCGACTTACTTGAACAAATCGACATGGGGGTTCAAGACACATTGATTGAATTCCTAGCCGCTGATCCACATGACGCCGAAGAGAACTTGCTAGCTCCTGTTAAGCAGATGACAGCGGATTTGGTCGCGACAATCCACCAAATCGTTGAGCAGCAAGCGATTATTTGGTCGCGATCGATTGCTGAAAGCCAACGGCAATGGGCAAACTGGACGCAGGCGGCTTCGGAATGCATCGCATCGAACCTGACCGATACGATAACCGGAGCGTTGAAGAATCACGCGAGTCGGCTGGAGAAGATACAAGAAGAGGGCTCACGACAGATCGACACTCGCTGGCAACAATGGCAGACCACGCTCAGCGATCAAGCTCGAGCGATGAGTTCCCAACAGAAAGAGTTGATCCGTCAAACGGATTCAATCCAACAGCTGGTCTCTGCCACAACTGACCTCCGCAAACTCGAAGAATCCATTCTCGAGAGTGTTGGACGACTCGAGAATATCCATCGACTCGAAGACGCCTCGCAATGCATTGGTGAAGCTGTTGCAGTGCTCGCGACCAGCCTTGAGCGAGCCGGCATTATTCGCGGCGCTCCCGTTCGACCGCGTGTCGTTCGCAAACCAGACGACGTCGACAACGAAGAGCAACAAAGGAAATCGGCATGAAACGCCGACGCAAGCAGCGAGACAATTTTGTTCAATCGCTCTTCCCGTTCTTAGCTGTATTGCTGAGCACGATGGGAGCCCTTGTGTTGTTGCTCATGCTGATCGTCAATCAAGCGCAATCATCCGCCAAGCAGATGGCGGTTGAGAAGAAAACTCAAATCGAGGATGCGGAAAGCAATCTTGAATTGGTCCGAAACACCTTTCAAGAGCAACTTGATGATCGCCGCCTTGAACTCGAACGCAAACGGTTGACTCTCCAGCATCTTGAAAAACACATCCAAGAATTGATCGAAGAACTCAAAGGCATTGAACGCACTGCTGTTTTACTTGGGCAAAAGCAAACACAAGACAAAACAACTGAAGCAGACACCGAACGCAAAATCTCGCAGCTTGAAAAACAGTTGACCGATGCCAAAATCGATCTTAAAAAGAAACTCGATAGACCCGAAGGCAATAAACCGATTTTTGCGATCATTCCTTATCAAGGCACCAACGGCACGCATCGTCGGCCGATTTACCTCGAGTGCACCAGCCAAGGAGTCACGATTCAACCAGAAGGCTTGGTGATTGGTCTCGCCGATCTGCGTCCGCCCTATGGCCCCGGCAATCCGCTCGACGCGGCCATTCGCACTGTCCGATCGCATTTCGTACCCGCCAATGGAGCGCTGACGAGTACAGCATATCCTCTGTTAATCGTTCGCCCGTCCGGGGTTCGGAGTTACGCGATGGCTCGTCAAGCGATGTCAGGGTGGGACGATCAGTTTGGATACGAATTGATCGACGAATCTCTCGAGCTGACCTATCCAGAAAGCGAGCCTGGGATCGTTGATGAGATCGCTCAAGCGCTAGTACTAGCCCGCGAACGTCAGGCGGCATTGGTCATGGCGATGCCTGCCAAATACCGTCAATACATCAACCAAGGGGGCGCCGCGATGGAGAGCCTCGAATTCGGCGATGACGCAGGTGACTTGGGCGACGAGTGGGCGGGCGGTTCCAGCGGTGCAAATGGCGGCTCAGCGGGGGGTTCCGGTGCTGGCTCTTCGTCGCCTGGATATCGCGGTGGATTCGCTGCATCCAAGGGGGGAACGACAGGGCAACGCGGTGCAGGTGAAGGCGCTGGTACGGGACAGCAAAATGGTTCACAAGGCCAACAAAAGACTGGGGCACCAAAATCTGGTTCGCAACAGATGGGCTTTGGTGGCGGCGCCAACAGTTCGACCGAATCTAGCGGAACAAGTTTCTTCGCCAATGGCAACGGTCAGTCCGATGCCGCCGGCTCCTACTTTGGCTCAGGCTCAAACGGCTCACAAGCTGGTGGGAACAATCAAGCGACCGGCGACTTCGCAAGCATGAACTCAGGTGGAGGCAACTCCGAATTCGCTGACACGTCTAGTAGATCAAACGAAGGTGGCTCGGGTGCTGGTGGTACTGGCGGCAATACTGGTAACAGTGGCAGTGGCGGTACTGGTAACGGCACCGGTAACGGCGGCTCAGGTAATGGAAACTCTGGAAATGGCGGCGCTGGTAACGGTGCGACAGGAGGTTCCGCGACTGGATCATCTCCAGGTGCGGCGGGTATGGCAGGTATGAACAGTTCGGCATCCGGCGGGGCCAGCGGCGCGGCTAGCAGTGGTGGAGCGGCGTCGATGGGAGGAGCACCTTCATCCGGTGCTTCCCAGGACCCAACCGCCAATCCAGGAAATCCCAACGATCCCGCTCAAGCCGGCGCGCCGTCATTAAACATGGATATGACCCGCAACAACTCCCTGGACAAGCGAGACCAACAAAGCGAACCGGTTGCTCAACAACGCGGACGCAATTG
Source organism: Planctomycetia bacterium (assembly GCA_031398555.1). Taxonomy (GTDB): domain Bacteria; phylum Planctomycetota; class Planctomycetia; order Pirellulales; family Pirellulaceae; genus Aureliella. Next base: position 2,787 of record JANNNN010001195.1, read on the forward strand.
GGCGTGGCGCGAAGGGCCTCCGACTAAAACACCCGTTGTGCGATCGATTCGCGTCGTGTGCTACAACGATCGTTGGGTCTTGATGCAAGACAATGGCAGCACCGCCAATCAGATTACTGTGCCGATTGGCAAGACGCCGCAGGCCAGCGCGGAGAAGCTCGCCAAGGCAATCACGGATCGCGTTTCGGGCTGGGGTATCGCGCTCGGTGGCGGGTACTGGAAACCGGAATTGATCGTAGACGTTGCTCCCGGTGCAGAGGCTCGCTACGGTCAACTCGAGCGGCTCTTAGAGGGCAGTGGTCTCAAAGTCCAACGCCGGGCCCGTGTCAAGTAACTTCGAGTAGGATTATGCCCAAACACGACGAAGAACATATCTCAGTTGGCGAAGACTCGTTCCTCGATACAACCGCCAATCTAGTTGGCATTATGATCATACTTGTGGTTCTTGTTGGCTCTAAGACGACCACGGATGCAAGCGAACATGGCAAAGAACTAGCTGCTCAAGTTGAAGCTGAATTCATGCTCGCCGAGCCTGTAAAACGGGCTCAAGGACTTCAGCAAGCCCTCGTTGAACAAGCGATGCAGATTCAAGAACACACGCTGGAATCGGCGTACCGTCGCGCCGAACGCGATCGGTTGCTCGAACAGGTAACTCTCGCGCGGCAAGCGGTTGAAGCGGAACTCGGTGCCACCGATGCAACTCAACGGCATTCGATCGAAAAGCATCAGAAGCTCGAGCAACTCGAATCGCAATTGAGGAAAACCAACGCGATGCTAGGCGCAGCTGAAGAACATAAGCGCCCCAAGATTGTCCTCGAGCATCTTCCTACGCCCATGGCCAAAACCGTCTTCGGTCGCGAGCTACACATTCGCTTGCAACATGGTCAAGTCACCGTCGTTCCCTGGGACCAGTTGATCGACATGTTGAAAAGCCAACTGCCACTCGCGGCACAGCGGAACGCATCGCGCGGCGGTATCGAAGAAACACTTGGGCCAGTTGGTGGTTTCATGATGCGTTATAAAATGGCGGCCGTGCAAGGCGGATTTGAACTCGATCGCTTCGAAATCGAAACCACTCCCGACAACACTGGCGAGTCGCTTGAAGCAGCCCTCTCGTCATCCGGACGCTTGCGTTTGGATTTAGCTAGCCGTGACCCCGCAGAGACCGTCGTCACCGTCTGGGTCTACCCGGATTCCTTCGATCAGTTCAGATTGCTTAAAGCAGCCCTCTTCGATGAAGGTTTTCTGTGCGCTGCCCGACCGTTGCCAGATGGAATGCGGATTGGAGCATCGCCGCGCGGTTCGCGTAGCTCCGCTCAGTAAACGCCGCGTTTACCAGGGTTGAAGGACTACTGCTACTTGAGCTTTCGGCGAAAGTTCCTGGCCCCTTCTTGAATGGCCAAGGGCAATTTCGATCGTATGAAATTGCTGGCACTAAACCACTCGGGCAACTCATGCAGTAACATGCGAGATTCAATCACGATTATCTCAGGCGACTCACGCACTTGGGTAACATTTAGGTAACCGCCCCAACCCATATAAGAGCCCGAATTGGTTGTTTCACTTCCGGTTTTCGCCCAAGTTCCTCGCAGCTTTTCATTATTTGCGAACCTTGGATCGAGCAGCCAGCCAATTGTGATTGCGTTTGGAGAAACTGTGCGTTCGATCCGCATCACGCCCCTCAAACGAATTTTATCCAGCAATGTAAACTCGACCTGCGAATACGACACGCTCTTTCCAGCTTGCTCTTCCGCAAGCGGAATTTCGATCGCAGTAGCCTTTAAATCCGCCTCCGTCAGATCGACGAGTTTCATTCCCGACCCCTCTGATGGTTCCGGTTTGCCGAAGATCTGCTGCATAAGATCTTTATCACCGAGCGATTCCAGTTTCGCGCGAACAGCAAAGGCTGAATGCACGTTATGCCCAACACGTGTTCCTTGGTTATCCGTCACGTATTCCAGTTTGATCGTCACCGGTGCAACGACCGAGTCGCGTGAGAACTTCTCCCAGCCGTCGTTGCCCGCCAGTTGCGTCTTAACTTCCTCAAGTTTCTCGTCGCTCAACTTGCCAGCAAGAGATGGCAGAGGAAGGATCACTTTCACTCCATTGCCAAAGTCAACTCCCTCAGTCGTCAACTCATTGAGCAGACTCTGTGACCGCCCGCTACTGCAAAGCACTGCGACAGCCAGACAAACTCGAAACGCGACTTGGCAATTTGCCAAAAGTCTCGCTGGTAACTTGGTCTTCAAGTGCATATAAGCAACCGTGTGCGCCCGCCACATGTCGTTCACGTCCTTTTGATCTCCAATTTCCTCACGGCGTGAGGGCCACGCTGTGAAGCACTTCTCCAGCTCATTCATAAGCACAGTCCCAGAATTCAGTTAGGTAGCTGGTTTCGTCAGAAACCG
>JANNNN010001196.1:0-4109 GCA_031398555.1 Planctomycetia bacterium
CGGTTTCTGACGAAACCAGCCTACCCTGTTCTCGTCCAAAATACCTCACAGCGTTGCCTAGTGAGTCATGGCATAGGTAATAATATTGATATCGAAAGGATAAGAGACCCTCGTTGAGTACTTTTGAAAGTACTCGATATCCTGCCCTTCACGTTCCCAGCCATCGGCTTGGTCGAATGTTCGAAAACCCAATAATTTTCAATCGGCTAAATGCTAAAACTTGGCTCGTTGAGGCGGAGCAGGCATTGCAATAGGCTGTTGACTGCCGAGCAGCTCAGCAGTCCGCTGAACCAGTTGTTGCACTTGTGGCTTGTCGGTTTGAGCCCATTCGGCATGGTTCATGGATACCGTCGAGAACTCGCGCACACCCGCCAGGGCCGCTGATTGAAGAGAAACGGCACCATCACCCAGTCCTTGAGCGAACTCGTCACTGAGCAGCAATTCATCGATGCGGTTAACTACGTCTTTGGCATTTGGCAATTGATTGATACGAGTCCGATTGCGAGTCTCTTTGAAGGCGAATGAACTCGCGAATCGAACAAGCGGCGTGATTGGGCCGCCGGTACCGCTTACAATGCTGTAACGTACTCCTTCGGCTCGAGGGCGACTGTTAAGTTCTTGAAGGAAAGGCGAAGCAGGCACCAGTTCCTCACACGCTTCTCCCAAACCATCGTTGACCAACGACTCGACCACTTGAGAAAACGAAAACGAGCCACTTTGCAACTTCGACAATGCATCGGGAAGTTCGAGCGCGTCAGCATACTGTGCGAGAACGGAGCCATGATTGGGAGGACAAAGCATCACTAGTTGATCCACGCACGGCAGTTGACAAACTGTTTTAGGTGCCGTCGGTTCGATCGCATGCCGAGCTACCAAGGCCCCCATACTGTGAGCAACAATGGACACCCTGGTTTCTGGCGATTGATGATGGAGATCTGTAAGCATCTCGTGCAACGCAGCCGATGATTCGCAGATCGAACCATCGTTCGGATAACCGAATACAGCCATCCGTGTGTCTCGCGGATCATGCAAAGCATCGCTAACCGCCAGCCCGAAGCGTTCCGCGCTTGTAACCGAACCTTGCAATCCGCCCATGACCAATATAATTCGCGGTGGCAACTGATCCGGAACAAATTTCTCAACTTTCTGGTCGTCAGGAGATTGACGAGCCAGGATCCGAAATTCAAATTCGGGGCGGCGTTTGGGACCGACTGTGGTCCGAAGGTCGTTTTGAATAGCCTGCCAATTGCCAAGGAGGGAATCGATCGCGAAAGTTGGCGCAGGCATGGTGCTTGGAAACCCGCGAGTCTGACCAAACATTGGATTTGAAAGAAATACAATCGTCAAAGCAAAGCCGACGACTGTTGTGTGGTATCTGACTAACATTGCTTCCCTAACATTTTGGGTAAACGTCCTTCTTGCCAATAGAGTATCAATTACTGGAAGCGGAAATTACCCAACATCGTTACAGGTTTGATCTGCAAGTCAAGCGAGCAGTTTTGTGATGGGTTGTCCGTTGTCACAAATCTTGAATGGTCGACCGTTGGGAGCGATGTATTCTTGTTTGATGGGCAAGCCCATTGCGGTGGCGATGGTAGCATTGAAGTCGGGAGGTTGTACGGAATCTTCGTCAGGGGAATGTCCAATTTCATCGGATTTTCCGTAGACGGCGCCTCCCTGGATGCCAGCTCCACAAAAGAGACTCGAGAACACGCCGGGATGATGATCGCGTCCAGCGTTCTCGTTGATGATCGGCGTTCGGCCGAACTCAGTCGCCAGCACAACCAGCGTCTCCTTCAGCAAACCGGTTGTTTTCAAGTCGCGAATCAGCGCCCCCAGAGCGTTGTCGAGGTTATCGCACATCTTCGGCAATCGCGTGTAGATGTCTTGGTGGTGATCCCAACTGCCAAATTCGACTTCGATGAACTTAACACCCGCTTGCACCAACCGTCGCGCGAGCAAGCAGCCTTGACCTAAAGCATCCTCGCCATAGAGCTTGCGTGTCTTTTCGTCTTCCTGTTTGATGTCGAACACCGTCAACTCGTTTGAACTCATCAGCTTCAGAGCTTCGCGGTAGGTCTGATCATAGGCTTCTACCAGTCGGCTGCTGTAGGCGCGTTTGAATGTTTGATCGTATTGATTTGCGAGCGACATTCGGTGTTTGAACTGATCTTCTTCCAAGTAAGTGGGGCTTTTTGTATTCTCAAGCCCAATTGCTGCGTCGTAGATGGGAACAGGTGCCAGCGCTGCGGGCAGAAAGCCTGATCCAGGATGCCCCGCCGATGCACCCACCAAGACGTTGGATGGCAGGCTGCCGGCCCGTTTGGGCAAAGTATGCGTGGCCCATGCTCCCATCGCTGGATGACGAATCGAATTGAGCGGTGCGTAGCTCGTGTGCATTAGATAGTTGCCCTGTTCATGAGCGCCAGTCAAAGTTGTCAACGAACGGACTAAGGCAATCTCGTTCATCAAAAAGGACAGCTTGGGAAGCTTATCGCTGATCTGAATACCAGGAACGCTGGTCTTGCCAGGCTTTGTTTCTCCCTGACTGGATGCACCTGGCTTGGGGTCAAACGTATCCAGATGGCTCATCGCGCCGGTCATGTACAAGTAAATAACGCTCTTGGCCTTCCCTGAAGCCACCGCTGAGGCCGCTTGCGCGGTCGAGCTCATGGACTGTTCGCTGGCGAATCCTGCGAAGCTGACACCCAGCAATCTTGCTGCGGCATCGGCCATAAACGAACGTCGTGTTGAATAAGATCGCATGGGCATGGTATTCGTTTTCGTATGGTTCAAATTATTGTACGAACAAAAACTCTCGAGTGTTAATAAGTGCCCAGACCACGTTGCCGTAGCCCATAGCCGAGTCTCCACGACTGATTTCGCGCATCGTTATATCGCGATCTTTTTCAGTTGGCATGCGGTTTAGAATTGTCAAGAACATGACATCCATGACTTGACGAGGCGTTTTGCAACTGAGGATGCTATCGTAGATGACGGACCCTTGCTCGAGCATCATGTGGGTAAACATTCCGTTAAACATCGTCAGGATTTGAGGAACTGTCGGATCGGTACTATCGCCCTCGATCGTCTCACGGTCACACTGACCAAATTGCCGCAAAAAATGCTGGGCGGGCAGCGGCGATGGTAACTCTGACGCTCGAGCCAGAACTTGGCGGCGATAGGCCGCAGTATTCATGATCGCGTTGCGCGCCGCGGGACTCATCGACGTTTCAAACTGCTTTACGTGTCCTTCCAACTCGGGAAGGGTAACGGTTGCCAAATCCAAGTTAACGACATCGCCAAAGGCTTTCGCAACGGGCAGTTCGAAGGGATAAGGATTGTAGATCGCCAAGGTCAAAATCGAGTCCCAGATCTGCTCAGCGGTCAAACGCCTCAGCGTCGGCCCCGGATAATGATAGAACTCAGCCATCGAAGGATCAAAATCATTGCTCTCTCGCTGATAGGTCTTGGTGTACATCAAAGTGCGCAGAAACTCTTTCTGGTTGAACTTCAAGCGAACAAATTCCTTGGTCAGCAACTCCAAAAGTTCTGCGTTTTCACATGGTGAATCATCTCGGATGTCATCGACCGGTTCGATCAGTCCGACTCCCATCACTTTTTTCCACAAGCGGTTTGCAATCGTCTTTGCGAATCGAGGATTTTCAGGCGAAGTCAACCAGTGAGCAAACTGTTCGCGAGGCGAATCCTTCTTGGCAAACGCCGGAACTTGACCCCACAGCACTTTTGGCGCGACGGTATCATTGGGTTTGCCATTGTCGTATTGATAATCATGTGGCAGTTTCAATGCCCGTTTGCGAGTTGACACGTTGAACAGATTTGCGTTGATGAGCAGCGTGAAGTTACCTTTCAGTACCGCACTGGGGTCTTTCTTCTTCATCTCTTCCTTCAGTCTCAACGTCGGATTGCCGTTGGCGAACGCTGGACTGCCGTTAACGTCGCGTGTTGAAGTGCCATGTGTGAACGCGGCCAACTGGTAGAACTCTTTCTGAGTCCATTTGTCGAACGGATGGTTATGGCACTGAGCACAGCCGATCTGCGTACCGAGGAAAACGCGGACAGTGTTATCGACGTGTACGAGCGGCATA
>JANNNN010001148.1:0-13482 GCA_031398555.1 Planctomycetia bacterium
GTCGTTAAAACCAACATTGAGAAAATCGGGGGAACGGTCGATTTGCAAAGCCAACAAGGGCATGGGACGACAATCAAGATCAAGATTCCACTGACTCTCGCCATTATTCCGGCACTGATCGTATCGAATGATGGCAATCGCTATGCAATCCCGCAAGTCAATTTGCTTGAACTGGTACGACTGGACGGCGATCAGGTGACGAGCGGAATCGAATGGATTCAAGGGTCGCCGGTCTATCGATTGCGGGGTCGACTTTTACCCCTGGTGTATCTCCGCGAGCAGTTACTGACGCAAGCCGACGAATCCGCTGAGGCCGAAGCTCTGAATATCGTCGTGCTGCGAGCTGATGATCGTCAATTTGGATTGGTCGTAGATCGAATCTGTGACACTGAGGAAATCGTCGTCAAACCGCTGAGCAAACAATTGAAAGGTGTTCCGGTTTACTCAGGAACAACAATCATGGGAGACGGTCGCGTGGCACTGATTCTGGATGTTATGGGGCTGGCGCACTCGTCCAAAGTGATATCCGGTGTCCGCGATCGCTCCGTTGCTGAACACATGGGACGTGAGAACGCGAGTCGATCGCATCTCCAGTCGTTCTTGGTCCTTAGAGTTGGTGAAAATCGTCGCTACGCGTTGCCTCTCGATCAAGTAACCCGACTGGAAAAGATTGATACATCCATCGTTGAACGCGCAGATCAACAAGAGGTGGTTCAATATCGCGGCGAGATCCTGCCACTCATCCGACTCTCAGAATGCATGGGAGTTTCATCGCTGCTCGAAAACGTAGCGCTAATGGATGTAGTTGTCTACACCGAAGATGGTCGTAGTGTGGGCCTGGTCGTCGATCAAATCGTTGACATTGTCGAATCTGAACTGACTAACACGCGAGCCACTCAGCGCGCCGGGCTAACCAGTTCGGCAGTCATCCATGGGCACGTCACTGACCTGCTCGATCTTCCAGCCGTAATCCGGATGGTCGATCCTACGTTCTTTCAAGACTGCACAGCGGTGTAGTCCGCCATCGATTCAGCATGAGCGCCAACGTAAACAATAGAATCCGTATCCGAAAGATTCGTACATGATTGCAACGAAACAACTTTGCACATTCAAACTTGGCAACCATTTATTTGGAGTCGACGCACAGTCGGTCCAAGAAGTGATTCGCTATCAAGAAATGACAAAAGTGCCGATGGCCCCGCCCGCTATCAGCGGCCTGATAAACCTGCGGGGGCAAATTGTGACCGCTCTCGATCTTCGATTCCGACTGGGCCTCGGTAAGCTCGAAGGAGATCGAAAGCCAATGAACGTCGTCGTTCGAAGCGATGATGGTGCGGTCAGCCTACTGGTCGATCAGATTGGCGATGTCATCGAGGTGCACGAGAGAAGCTTCGAAGGACCGCCGGACACATTGAGCGGAACGGCGAGAGACTTGATTCTCGGTGCCTACAAGCTTGAAGGGCAACTCCTATTACTGCTTGACTGCGACAAAGCTGTTCAAATTGCACCCGATAAAAAAGACTAGAGGCACCAGAAAATCGACAACCGCGACAGAAGACTTCTGCCGCGCCCGTTTCTCCCAAAACCTGCTACGTGACAACTGCGATCTGGCGTCCGCTAAATCGCAAATCAACGTAAAGGCACTGTTTGATCACTCTCCCAAAGGAAACCTGCTAAATGTTGACTCGACTCTCAAACGCATTCAAAAACATGAACATGAAGGGTAAAGTCGCATGCCTTGCCTTTACTTTTCTTGGCGGCTTTTTGTCATTTGGTGCTTTAACCTACACCACTATCCAGACTATCCGCGTCGGGGGCCCCAAGTACACTGCAATCGTTACAGACAAGGACCTGCTGGCGGATGCTATGCCGCCACTTCTCTATGTCGTTGAGAGTTATCTGAGCACCCACTTGCTGCAAGATACTCATGACGAGCTGAGCCGCACCGAGGCAGTGGGACGATACAAAGATTTCAAGAAATCCTTCGAAACATGCATGGCGAACTGGACGGAAAAATTGCCTACTGGTGAAATTAAGCAATTGCTGACATCGGAACTGAAGCAATCGGGCGATGCAATTTTTGCGACCGTCGAACACGAACTTCTGCCTGCCATGGAGAAGGAAGACGACGATGCAAAAAAGCAAATTACTTCTAAACTTGAGAAACAGTTTTATGCCCACAAAAAGCCAATTGAAAAATTGGTTGAGCTGGTGAGTGCGAAAATGGCCGTCGATCAACAAGATGGTGAGTCGGCTGCTTCATATGGCATTTGGCTACTCGTCGGTGTCGGCCTGTCAGCCACATTAGTGGTTGGTGGGTTCTCTTTTTCACTTTTACGTTCCATTGCTAAGAATGAAAAGATCTTGCTGGACAATGCTGGAAAACTTGCAGCTATCGACAAAACACAAGCACAAATCGAATTCAATCTTGATGGAACGATCATTACTGCAAACGAGAACTTCTTAACCACACTCGGTTATTCGCTTGACGAAATCAAGGGGAAACACCACTCGATGTTTGTCACCGAACGCGATCGGAGCAGTCCGAATTACAAAGCCTTCTGGGAAAAGCTGAACCGTGGCGAATGCCAAGCCGCTGATTTCCAACGAGTCGGCAAGGGCGGCAGGGAGCTTTGGATTCGCGCGTCCTACAATCCCGTCTTTGATGTACACGGGAAAGTTTACAAAGTCGTCAAATTTGCGACGGAAGTAACTGCTGAGCTAAATCGCATCGCCGACTTCCAGGGCCAAATCAACGCTTCAAGCAAATCGCAGGCAGTCATCGAATTCACGCTGGACGGAACGATTACCGCGGCCAACGAAAACTTCTTAAATACACTCGGATATAGCCTCGACGAAATCAAAGGCCGCCATCACGGCATGTTTGTGGAAGAAGGCTTTCGTCAAAGTACTGATTACCGCGAATTCTGGGCGCGATTGAATCGCGGAGAATACCAATCGGCGGAGTACAAGCGATTCGGTAAAGGCGGCAAGGAAGTTTACATTCAAGCCTCCTACAATCCAATTTTAGACTTGAACGGCAAGCCATATAAGATTGTGAAGTATGCAGTGGAAACCACTGCGGCAGTGGTAGCTCGCGAAGACTTGAAAGTCAAGGTCACCGAAATCTTGAGAGTCGTCGAAGCGGCTGCGGCTGGCGATCTAACGCAATCGCTGACGATCTCTGGCACCGACCCAGTCGGGCAAATGGCTATCAAATTAGAGAGTTTCCTCAGCAATTTGCGAAGTAGCGTGGCCTCGATCTCTGACAACGCAACAGCTTTGGCAGGAGCATCGGAAGAAATGTCCGCGGTCAGCACACAAATGAGTTCCAACGCTGACGAAACCTCCTCGCAAGCGAACGTCGTATCGGCCGCTTCAGAGCAAGTCAGTGCCAACATGCATACCGTAGCAACGGGCGTCGACGAGATGAACGCCGCCATTCGCGAAATCGCCAAGAGCGCATCGGAAGCAGCCCGTGTTTCACAACAAGCGGTTACAGTTGCCAACACAACCAACAGCACGATTGCCAAACTGGGCGAAAGCTCGGCGGAGATCGGCAAAGTTGTCAAAGTGATTACTTCGATCGCTGAACAAACCAACTTGTTAGCTCTCAATGCGACCATCGAAGCCGCTCGCGCTGGCGAAGCCGGCAAGGGATTCGCAGTGGTGGCAAACGAAGTGAAAGAGCTCGCGAAGGAAACAGCCAAAGCCACTGAGGACATCAGTTTGAAGATTGAAACAATCCAGGTGGATACGCAAGGCGCTGTCGAAGCGATTCGCCAGATCAGCGAAGTGATCAATCAGATCAACGATATTTCAAACACGATTGCAAGTGCTGTTGAAGAACAAACTGCAACCGCGAATGAAATGGGACGCAACGTGGGCGAAGCTTCGAAGGGTTCAAGCGAAATTGCACAGAACATTACTTCGGTTGCATCCGCAGCGCAGAGCACAACTCAAGGTGCTAACAATACCCAGCAGGCGGCTGCTGAACTGAGCCGCATGGCCGCAGATCTGCAACAGTTGGTCAGTCAATTCAAGTTCCAAAAGGATGAACTGACTACCAAGCGAACTAGCATCATCCCGCCGGTTCGAAGCTCGGCTCCTGCAAACAACTATCAATCGGCTTAGCACAATTCAGGTCTGCGCCGTAAAGTTCAATCAGTCATGCTCTCCGAGATAGCTCTCGGGGGGCACGAGTGAGAGATGCGAGTTGATGTTCAAGTGAGCCGACGGCACAAGCTAGCCGCGGGTGTCGAAGTCGGGACTTGGAATGCGGGTAAAAACGATAGATGCGTCTACCGCACCACACTGGAATGAAAAGACCTCGCAAGTCATTCAATCGTTAGTATCCCTATCTTTTGTTTTGATGGCGGGGTGGTTCTCAGTCTTAAATTGCCCGCCGAGGCAACAAAAGTAACCAAAACTAGACAGGTGGCCAAAATGGCTAATGCATTTTCTGGGTTTCTTAAAGGATCGGTTTCATGCGTGTTTTAGTGGTTGATGACTCTCGAGCGATTCGTCGAATTATTGGCGAAATCATGAAGCAACTTGGTTTTGAAGTCTCTGAGGCTGGCAATGGCGTCGAAGCACTTCAGCGATTAGAGGAACTAGGGGCGCCGGATTTGGTGCTAGTAGACTGGAACATGCCCGAGATGAATGGGCTCGATTTCATTAAAGCTGTACGAGCCAATCCGGCCTATTCTGACCTTCCGTTAATGATGGTCACAACCGAAACGGAGATGGAACGAATGGCCCTTGCTTTCATGGCTGGCGTGAACGAATACGTCATGAAGCCATTCGACAAAGCAACAATTCTTGACAAACTTCAATTGCTTGGAATCGGAGCTTAGTTGAAATGCGAAAAATTCGCGTACTTGTCGTTGACGATTCGACGGTTATCCGTCGATTGCTCACCGACTCGCTTGCAAGCGATGCTGATTTGGAAGTGGCGGGGACGGCCGCTAACGGGAAGATCGCGCTTGCCAAAATTACCCAAATCAATCCGGACGTGATTACTCTCGATATGGAAATGCCTGAGATGGACGGCATAACCACATTGGTCGAGATACGCAAGCTATATCCGAAGCTCCCGGTGATCATGTTTAGTACGCTAACACAGCGCGGTGCTGAGGCAACACTCGACGCGCTGTCCAAAGGTGCCAACGACTATGTAACCAAACCAGCCAACGTTGGCAGCGTGACTGCTGCGATGCAGAACGTTCGCAATGAGCTCGTGCCAAAAATAAAAGCCTTTTGCCCTTGGTTCGCAAAATGCCAGACTGCACCTCTGCGTCCACTACCGTCGATTCATCCAAAACTAGCTATTCAAAACAGAACTCCTGAGTCCAGCCGTATCGACATTGTTGCGATCGGATCATCGACTGGCGGACCCAATGCCCTGCAGACTGTGCTATCGAAAATCCCAGCTGACTTTCCGGTTCCGATTGTCATCGTGCAACACATGCCGCCAATCTTCACAAAGCACTTGGCCGATCGATTGCATCAACTGACAGCGTTAACTGTCGTTGAGGCAAAGCGGGGGGATGCATTGTGGGCCGGTGGAGTATGGATCGCGCCTGGCGACCATCACATGACGTTTCGCCGTATCGGCACAGCGGTGAGCGTGGATCTGAACAAAGGAACACCTGAGAACTCATGTCGACCAGCGGTAGACGTCATGTTTCGGTCGGTAACTGAAATTTTCGGTTCAAACGTACTATCAGTTGTTCTAACCGGAATGGGACAAGATGGTGCTCGCGGCTGCGAAGCGATTCGCACCGTTGGCGGAAAAGTGTTCGCACAAGACGAAGAAACTTCCGTAGTTTGGGGAATGCCAGGAGCTGTTGCTCAAGCTGGCTTGGCAGACAAGATCCTTCCGCTCGAAAAAATCGCCGAGGAAATCGTGCGTGAAACCGTACAGGGACGCAAAACACGCACCCTAGAAAAAGTAGGAACATAATGAGTACTGCTACCTTAAATTCCAACGCATTCGAATACATTTGTAACCTCGTTCGCGACAAATCGGCGATCGTTCTAGAGCCAAGTAAAACGTACTTGGTAGAATCTCGACTCAATCCGGTGGCCCGTGCCAACGGAATGACTTCGATCGAAGAACTCGTTGAAGCTCTGCGCAAACCCAACTCGAGCAAACTGACTCAGGCTGTTATCGAAGCGATGACGACAAACGAGACGAGTTTCTTTCGAGACTTGCATCCCTTTGACGCACTTAAATCAATAATTTTGCCAGCATTAATTGCGGCTCGTTCTCGTGAGCGCGTGTTGAACATTTGGTCCAATGCTTGTTCGAGCGGACAAGAAGTTTACACAATCGCCATGTTGCTCAAAGAGCATTTCCCAGAGCTAGGTGCATGGAAGGTGCGTTTGATCGCTAGCGACCTGTCGACACAAATTCTTGAAAAAGCCCGAGACGGAATCTTCAACCAGACTGAGGTGAACCGTGGATTGCCTTTGCAGATGCTTCTAAAGCACTTTCAAAAGAACGGCTTGACGTGGCAGATCAAAGAAGACATTCGTAAGATGGTTGAGTTCCGCCAAGTAAACTTGGTTGAAACATTTCCACTGTTGCCTCAGATGGATATTGTTTTCCTTCGAAACGTATTGATTTACTTTGCCCCGGAGACGAAGCGGGACATCTTAAATAAAGTCAAGAAAGTGATGCGTTCAGACGCGGTATTGTTTCTCGGGGGTGCTGAAACAACGATGAACCTTGATGTGCCATTCCAGCGCGAATTGGTTGGAAAAGCCACGGTTTACAAAGCGGTCTAGCTCCAGATCATCACACCTCTGAGCAGTTCCTGCATCAGAGTTATTGAAATCAGAAATCAGTTGAATAAGGCAAAAAGTAAATGACAGTTTGTAACTCGGATATCCTTGCTATTACGCAAAACGTGCTCGAAACCATGGTCAATATGGGAGTCTGTGAAGGGGAAATTGCCGACGCCTGGGAAGAAGAAGATCGGATGACCGGCTGCGTGCAGATAAGCGGCACATGGCGGGGGGCGGTTGTGATTCAAACGACAGAAAGCTTTGTCCGACGGGCTGCCCACGAGATGCTAAAAATTGCTGAGTGTGATGTTACAGCCGCAGATTTGGAAGATACACTCGCCGAAATCACCAACATGATCGGCGGGAATATCAAAAGCCAAGTTCCAAGCCCTTCCTACCTGTCGTTGCCGAGTGTCACAACAGGGCATGACTTCAATTTTCGATTGACTGGCGCAGAGATTTTCAGCCAGATGCCGATGAATAGTCACGACCAGCCGCTGACGGTGGTGATTTGTGAAGCGAAAGAATGAAACGTGGCGGACGCTGCCAATGTCCGCCGTAAGCCGTCGGCGTTTGCCGCGGGCAAGGGAGGAAAGCGGTAGTGAACAATTTCAAGCTTTCCAAGCCAGTCGGTACGAACCAGCCAAGTGGCCCGAAGAAAGCCTTTATCGCAAATTACTGGCGATGACAACTGCGAATGGGCTAGAACAAAAGTCGCCTCCTTCACTGTCGACAGGATCAAACTCTGCTTCAATAATAAGCTCTTCGCTGATTGCTGATCGAAGCGATTGTGGCACTGTATCCTGCCCTCCCAGACGAATTAGTACTTCACCAAAATTTGTTCCGTGCCGGTAGACTATACGTACCATCTGAGTTGCTGCATCCCACTCGGCTTGAAGATTTGTCGACGTCAGCAACTCGGCTTTCATCCACTGCTTTCGAACGCGAATTACGTCTTTGTACCAGCGAAGCGTCTGAGCATTCCCGCTCGAGGAATCGCCGATAAAGGAGTTGCGAAACGCAGATTCAGCAAGAGGCGAGGCTGAATCGGTCCAGTTGTGCTGCGGATACTCTTTTCGTCGCCCCTCTTCAACGGCCGCGCGCAGAGGCAGATCAGAGAAGTCAGCAAAGAACTGAAAAGGATTCTCTGAAGCGAACTCTTCCCCCATGAACAACATTGGAATCGAAGGAAGCATCAACAACATCGCAGCCATCGCTCTGTGAGCCTCGTGTCCTGCAATTTGGTGCAACCTCTTTCCGCTCGGATGGTTACCAATGAAATCATGATTCTGAATCGCGAAAATCAAGGACCCAAAGTCAGCGGGCGGCGCGATAGCGCTCAACGGAATGCGTCGGCGTTCAGCCCCAAGAGTTGCTTGGAAAACGAAACCTCGCTTAAGTACCAAGTCAAGATCGGCGAATGGCACATACTTGCGCGCCGACATATGATCGCCAGGTTTCAAAACAGCGTAAACCGCATGCAGAAAATCATCGCACCATTCCGCGTCGAAGCCGTGTCCATTTGCATTCAGCGGTCGAAGTAGGTCGGGATCGTACACGTTGCTCTCGGCAATTAAACATATCTCGCGATTCAGTCGAACACGCATGTCCGCAACGGATTGACCAATCTCAGTGACAACATGAACGGCCGAATCGTCGGCCATACAATGAATGGCATCCAATCGAAGTCCGTCCAATCGATACTCCTCGATCCAGTAAACGGCGTTTTCCACGATAAAGTCACGCATCCTACGCGAACCTCCCGAATCAAAATCTGGTGCGTCGCCCCAAGCGGTGCGATGATTAGGCGAAATGTATCCCCCGAAATCGTGAAGGTAATTTCCTTCAGGTCCAAAATGGTTGTAGACGACGTCGAGTATTACAGCCAACCCGCGTTGATGGGCAGCATCGACAAATTGCTGCAACTGCCTAGGCGAACCATAGCTATTACGCGGCGCGTAAAAATTAACTCCGTCATAGCCCCAATTCCTCGCGCCCGCCGTCTCTGTGATCGGCATCAGTTCAATGGCCGTTATTCCCAAGTCAACCAGTCTGTCCAAGTCTTCGATTGCCGATTGGTAGGTGCCGCCACGAGAAAATGCTCCGATATGCATCTCGTACATGACTAAGGACTTTTTTGGAACACCGTGCCACCGGACAACTTTCCAATCGAAGTCCCGCGTATCGACCAACTGCGACGGACCATGAACTCCGGCTGGCTGAAATCGACTGGCGGGGTCCGGTCGCAAAGTGCCATCTGGCAGCTGCACCCAGTAATTCATACCGCTCGTTGCAGCCAGCCGGACAGCAAAAATACTGTTTTCGTCGCGAATCATGTTGTCCGACGCTTCTCGATCAGCGAACTTAATCGCCAGCGTATTCAAGCGAGGGGCCCAAACTCGAAAAGTGACAGTCCCATCGTCATGAAACTCAGGACCAAAGTGGTATTTGAATGAACTTGTTACAGTTGGAATGGATTTGGCGTCGGACATTTTCAACAATCGAATTTGAGTTGATCGCAATTAGGGCTTTAAACACGCTACGAAAAAGTCTGATACGATATCGAATCTTGATGTCATGGCTGAAGCTTGCCTGCTAACGCATTCCCGAACTTAAGATGAGGCGCTACGATGTATCAAATCTGGATCACACTTGGAATATGCTCGGCCACGCTGTTGTCGATCTCCATGGGCGAACTGCAAGCTTCCGACAAGCCCAACGTTGTTTTTATTCTTGCCGATGATCTTGGGTATTCAGACATTGGCTGCTACGGCAGCGAGATTGCAACTCCCAATTTGGATCAGCTAGCTACCCATGGCCTTCGTTTCACTCAGTTCTACAACACGGCCCGCTGTTGGCCAACCCGCGGTGCGTTGCTAACTGGCTATTACGCCCAGCAGATTCATCGCGACGCGCTTCCAGAAGTTGCAGGAGGAGGCAGCGGAATCCGTCCGACTTGGGCAAGACTACTTCCTGATTTCCTAAGAACGGCTGGCTATCGCAGTTACCATAGTGGCAAGTGGCACATTGATGGCAAAGTACTCGATGGTGGCTTTGACCGATCACTCGACATGAGAAATCAAGGCAACTTCTTTAGCTCGAAAGGGAACATGATCGACGACAAACCGGTAGGTTCACAATCTGATGAAGGTTATTACGCCACGAATGCTACTGCAGACCATGCCATTGACTGCTTGAAAGACCATGCGGTCAATCATGCGAACCAGCCATTCTTTCATTACATCGCCTTCATCGCGCCGCATTTCCCACTACATGCTTTGCCGCAAGACATTGAAAAGTATCGGGACAAGTACCTAGCCGGATGGGAAGCCATGCGAGCGGATCGCTATGCAAGTCAAAAACTGCTCGAAATAACCAACACTACTTTGTCAGCCCTTGAACGTGAAGTCGGACCGCCTTACGCATTTCCGGACGCCCTGGAAAAACTGGGCTCAAGCGAAGTGAATCGGCCGCTACCGTGGACAGAATTGACCGTTGAGCAACGCCGTTTTCAAGCGACCAAGATGGCGATTCACGCCGCGATGGTCGATCGCATGGACCAGGAAATAGGACGAGTCATCGCCCAGTTGAAAGCGATGAAGGCGTTTGAAAACACCTTGATTATGTTCGCGTCCGACAATGGAGCCAGTGCCGAGATCATGGTCCGTAACGGAGGTCACGATCCCCAAGCACCCCCTGGCAGCGCCGGGACTTACCTATGTCTCGGCCCCGGTTTTTCCAGCGCGTGCAACACTCCCCATCGTCGTCACAAAACTTGGGTCCACGAAGGTGGGATCAGTACACCGCTGATTGCCCATTGGCCAGCTGGAATCCAAGGCGAAAATCAACTGCGTCACACGCCGGCGCATGTTATCGATATTGTGCCGACGATCCTCGAATTGACTGGGACTTCGAAGCCGAAGCAATGGAAGGGCAAAGCGATTCCTGATGCCCCTGGAAAGAGTCTTCTTCCGGCTTTTGTAAGCGACAAGACCATAGAACGCTCCAGTCTTTGGTGGCTGCACGAAGGCAATCGCGCTGTTCGCGTAGACGACTGGAAACTAGTCGCTGCCAAATCAGAACCTTGGGAGTTGTACGACCTTCGCACCGACCGGGCCGAGCAGAATAACCTAGCGGCAAAAATGCCCGACAAGGTCAAGGAGCTGAACAAAGTCTGGCAAAGTCAAGTCGACAGTTTTACAGAGCTTGCGAAGTAGTCAGGCCGCAAATTTGATTAACCGGTGAGCCAGCGGCGACAAGCACTTGCCGCTTGTGCTGACAACAGGCCGCAGTGATATATTTTAGCAAACAATCATCGGGAGAACGAGGCTCCTGCCGAGAAATTCTCGGCATCCAGTTCGACGCAACTGTACGTGAGGACGTCCATCGATCTACGTTTTTCAAGTAGAGTGAAGTCCGTATTTTCCGCCAAGTGAAACTCGGCAGGCGCCTCGTGCTCCCATTCCAATGACGCCGAGCTTTTGAAACTGGGACAGACGGACGGGACAAATGGTCCCATCCTACCGCTTGCGTCGCCACAGTTGCCCCAAGACCAAACCGCAAGAGAGTAGCGCTAGACTGGTTGGCTCAGGGACGGCGGTCAGGTTTGTCTGAAGGGTTACTCTTCCTAGAGTAATGTCAGCCGCGCCTCGCGAAGTATCATCTCCAAGAAACAAGAAGTTGGATTGGGTATAAGGAAATGAATTGAAAGCCGTATAGTCTCTCGTCGCACCGGTTAGCAAAACGCTCGCACCGTCGAATAGGGTATAGGAATTGTTCATAATTTGGATGCGATAGTCTCGACGCAAGGATGTATCGAACGCGACACCTTCCGCATGTTGAAAGAGCGGTGTGGAAGCTTGCGCCCAAACTTCGTTTGACCAGAAGCCAAGCTCGATTCCCTTTCGATCGCTTCCTAGAATGATGGCTGAAAATCCTGCTCGATCGGGCGAGGTATGATTCTCAGCATTCACGGCGAGAGTAAATGCTAATTCGAATCCTAAGTTAGAATTCAGACTTGGGAACGCTCCGTTTTTTGGGAAATTTGGCAGCAGGTAGTTGCTGTAGCCCGCGCTGACCGCCAAGTCGGTTTGGAGGTTGACGCCGCCTGCTACGCTCGTCTGTTGGGAAACACCCCCCAGGCCAGCGAAGCCCAGCCATGGTTGACTTGATGGAAGACCTGAACCATCGTAGAGCACTACCAACGCACCAAACGCTGGCTGAGCAAGTAGCAATGAGAGGGTCGCGATTCGGAAAATCGCCGTCGAATTGGATAGAAAGCCTAGCATGGAGAACAACATCGGAATCGGAGCCTGAGTTGCGAAAATGGAGCTGGAAATGTGGCGATGGAATGCTGCGTACATCGGCGTACATTGGTTAGAGAGTAGTTCGTCACGTAGATCCCTTCAAGTTTGAAATTGTTGTTGTCGCTTGGAACGCGTAAAATTGGGTATTACTAACCTGCACCCGCGCATTACTTCCTTATGCAAGCCCTGGCAAACTTTGGCAAGCTTGAACCTATGTCACGCTTTATTTTTGTACTTGGTTTCGTATTTTTCGCGATCGATTTAGCTAATTCAGTCCAAGCTGAACAGTTTCGACCCAATATCGTTTACATACTTGCCGACGATTTCGGCTACGGAGATTTGCACGCGCTCAGCCCCAATCGTAGTCGCATTGCAACTCCACATCTTGATCGTCTGGCCTTACAGAGCATGACCTTCACCGATGCTCATAGCGGTTCGTCTGTATGTACGCCGACTCGTTACGGGTTGCTCACCGGCCGCTACGCTTGGCGAACAAGATTGCAGTCCGGAGTGCTCGATGGGACAGACGATCCACCTTTGATCGCTGCCGATCGCCTGACCGTTCCATCGCTACTGAGACGAAATGGTTACGCAACTGCCGCAATTGGTAAATGGCATCTTGGATTCGGCAGCGAGCGACCTGCGGGCTCCGACGTAGTCGCTCCATCCAAAGGGAAGAAAGGCGAAGCGGGCTTACCCGTTGGCTCAAAGATCATCGAAGGCCCAATTACTCGTGGCTTCGACTACTTTTGGGGATGTTCAAACGCTCGCACCATGTCGGGTTTGATTGAGAACGATTGGGTCGTCGAGTCCATTGCGCCCGTCGACATGCTGCCAGAACTAGAACAGCAAACCGTGAAGTATATCGCCAAGCATGCGAGCGACGCTAAATCTGGCAAGCCGTTTTTTCTTTACGTGCCACTCACTTCGCCTCACACCCCAATAGTGCCGCGGCCTGAGTGGCAAGGTAAAAGCGGTGTCGGAGACTATGGCGACTTTGTGATGCAAACGGACTCTGTGATTGGCAGCATATTGAAAGCCCTCGATGAACAGGGCATTACGGAAAATACACTGGTTATCTTTACTGCCGACAACGGGTGCTCGCCTGCCGCCAAAACGGAACAACTGGAGAAACTGGGCCATTTCGCTAGTGGCGACTTTCGCGGTTACAAAGCTGACATATGGGAAGGCGGACATCATGTGCCCTTCCTGGTACGCTGGCCTGGCAAAGTCGAAGCCGGTTCACGCAGCCCTCAAGTTATTTGCCATACGGACCTAATGGCAACTTGCGCCGACATACTCGAAACACGCTTGCCTGACAACGCAGGTGAAGATAGTGTCAGTTTCCTTTCGGCACTGTATGGTAAAGATGTCGCTCCACTGC
>JANNNN010001246.1:0-8262 GCA_031398555.1 Planctomycetia bacterium
GTAACCACCTTGGCGACGCTTCAGTTCAACGTTCACCATGTCGAAATCGATCTCCATTCCTGCCGGAAACCCATCAATCAGAGCAATTAAGGCGCGTCCATGCGATTCTCCAGCAGTCCAATAACGCAGCATTTCATGCCCCATTTCTAGTGGTGCGCGGCTCCCATCCAGTGGTCGCTCACGGCCGACGGAAAGTCAACAAGTTCTTTTCAACGGGCTATTTTAGCTGGGTAGAACCATTCCCCCAAGGTAGACTAGTTCGGCATGGCAAGATTATGTCAGACGATAAAGCGCGGCCTAGTGATTCAACCCAATTTAATTTCGGGTTGGCTCCAGTGTCATGGCAGTGAGTATTGAGGTAGCGGAAGCCGTCAACTACAAAACTCAGGATTAGAGAATTGGGCGATCGAAGAGGTTTTGGCAAAGTGCTTGGGGCGAATTGGTTCATCATTGGACTGGTGATTTCGCTGGCCACGGGTCTGATTGCTCATGAGCCGCTGACCCCACTGGCTGCTGCGAATGGGTTGCAATCCACGATCGTCTTTATCGTGATGTGGATGATGTCCGCTCCGATCCCAATTGAACTGATTCGCAAGTCGGTCGGGCGTCCTTGGCCTCCCATCCTGGCTTCGATCATGAACTTGGGATTTCTACCGCTGCTCGCCTACTGCTTGGCTCCGCTGTTGAACGCCGAGTTGGCGGGCGGATTGATCATCGCTGCATGCGTTCCCAGCACACAGGCTTCGGCTGCCGTGTGGACACGGAAGGCTGGCGGGGACGATACGGTGGCGGTCTTTGTGACGCTAATCACTAATGTAACATGCGCCTTGATAACACCCGCTTTGCTCGTATGGCTGATCGGACGCAGTGTTCAGATCAATCTTTGGGGCTTGGCAACTTCCTTATTCATTCTGGTTGTTCTTCCCATTGCGATCGGACAGACCATGCGATTGTCGAAGCGATTCGCTATCGCAGTCAATGCACGCAAGTCTTTGCTGAGCACGTCCTGCCAAGTCGGCATTCTTCTGATGGTCATGCTTGGAGCGGTTCAGATGGGAAACCGGCTGGCGAGTACGAGCGCTGCAGTGACTAGTTTTGCAGCGATTTTAATGGTCGTATTGTTAACGACGGGTGCACACGTGACGACGTTGGTGTTGTGCTGGTATCTTGCGCTAGCGACGCGGGTTCGGCGTCCGCAGCGAATTGCAGTCGCACTATCGGGAAGTCAAAAGACGTTGATGATCGGCCTGAAATTGGCGATTGACTGCGGCGTTAGCATACTCCCGATGGTTATCTATCATGTTGGGCAGCTTCTGATTGATGCGCTGATCGCCGACTGGTGGAAACGGTATCCCGAAGATGAGAAGTGCGTGCCCTAACGTGGCCGACGCTGCCAGCGTCAGTTCGAATGCAAGTGTCCGTGGCGGATGCAGCAGCGCTAGCAGCCTCCGCCACAGACCTATCGGACTTTGCCGCAGATGATACTTGCGTTGTGGCCGCCGAAACCAAAGCTGTTGTTCATAGCTGTGGTGATGGTGCGTTCAGCCGGTACATTCGGAGTGTAATTTAAATCGCATTCGGGATCGGGATTCTCTAGATTGATCGTGGGGGGAACAATGTTATGGCTGACCGCTAAGATTGTTAAAATCATCTCGATGCCGCCGCTTGCACCGAGCGAATGCCCAAGGCTGCCCTTGGTGCTTGAAATGGCAACTTTGCGCGCGTATTCGCCGTAGACGGACTTCATCGCAACCGTTTCGGCTTTGTCGCCTAGCGGAGTGCTGGTTCCGTGCGCGTTGATGTAATCCATTCCAGTTGTATCGATTTTCGCATCGCGAAGTGCGTTTGACATGGCCCGAGCGGCTCCGGAGCCGCTTGGATCGGGCGACGTGATGTGGCCCGCATCGCCGCTGGCACCATAGCCGAGCACTTCGGCATAAATCCGAGCTCCTCGAGCCCGCGCATGTTCGAGTTCTTCGAAGACGAGAATCCCAGCTCCTTCGCTGAGTACAAAACCATTGCGACCGCTATCGAATGGTCGGCTTGCCTTCTCCGGTGCATCATTTCGATCGGAAAGGGCTTTCATATTCTGGAAAGCGCTAAGTCCCATTGCAGTGATGGCCGCTTCGGTCCCGCCGGTGATGACTACGTCGGCGTCATCATACTGAATAGTTTTCATCGCATCGCCCATCGCGTTCGTCGCGCTGGCGCAGGCTGTGGCAACCGTAAAATTTGGGCCGCGCAAGCCGTAACGAATGGACAAATTGCCGCCCGCCGCGTTGAGCATCAGCTTGGGAATCGTCATGGGACTAACGCGATCCGGTCCCTTGCTCAACAATCGCTCGACCTGCACTTCAATTTCGGATAGACCGCCGATGCCAGACCCTAAAATCACGCCGCAGCGGTAGGCATCTTCTTTGCTGAAATCCAGTCCTGAATCCTCAATCGCTTTACCACCCGCATACATGGCGAACAATGTAAAACGGTCCAGGCGTTTGAGGTCTTTGGGATCGCAATATTCCCCGGGATGGAAATCAGGGATATCGCCCGCCAATTGGACTTTGAAAGGAGTCGGATCAATCAAGCTCAGGCGATGAATGCCGCTCTTGCCTTCCAACACGCTTTGCCAAAGTTGATCGACTTCTTTTCCGAGAGGTGTGACCAACCCCATACCCGTTACAACTACGCGACGCTTCATGACTATGCTGTTGCTCTTCCGCCAATGATTCAACCAATGAAGCAAGAGAGGCGCTTCGATCGGCAACTGTGATTTGGGAATGTCAATCGATTTTTGCCAGGCATCACGAAAGCCGCATCATTTACAACACGGCAAACTGGACGCCATACAATCACACCCCAGCTTATGCGACGTTCGTCGATGGACCGGGGTGGAAATGAACTACCCTGCCGCCGCCGCTCTCAGCAACGTGCAAGGATGAATTGAATAGTATTTACAAATAAATACGAAAACTAAGCTTGTTGAGCTTTTTCGATAAAATCGACTGCTTCACCAACTCGCTGAATCTTTTCGGCCGCATCCTCGGGAATGCTAATGTCGAACTCTTCCTCGAGCTCCATCACTAGTTCAACCGTATCAAGCGAGTCGGCTCCAAGATCGTTCACGAAATGCGTTTCGCGAGTGATCTTATCTTTTTCCACGCCTAATTGGTCAGCCACAATATCAACCACTCGTTCCTCAACGGATGCCATTTTTTCTGAACTCCCGAAACTTTTCTGTATTTAGCCTAAATTCGGCCACGTAGCCGAAGCATTGCTTTTCTAAAATTGCCAGCTGAAATGCTGTCTCTCAAAATCCACAGCCCAGAAGATAGAAGATTTTAACAAAGTCGGTCAAGTGAGGTAGCCTGCTTACGCCTAAGGTATTTGGGAAGCTTTTGCTCCCCAGCCTAGGCCTTTTGGTGGATTGCCGCTGATTACTTCACTTAACAGGTCATTCCGCCGTCCACTACGATCACTTGGCCGGTTATGTAACTGGCCGCTGAACTTGCCAGAAACAAGACCGCTCCCGCAACATCGTCGGGTGTCCCCAGTCGATTCGCGGGAATTCGCGCCTTAACCTGCTTGATAAGATCTTCCCCGAGTGCCTCAGTCATTTCGCTTTCAATGAAACCTGGAGCAACTGCGTTAATCGTCACTTTTCGCTTGCTAAGCTCTTTCGCTAGGCTTTGCGTTAAACCAATCATGCCAGCTTTAGAAGCCGAGTAATTGGTCTGCCCAGCGTTTCCTACAATCCCTGACACACTGGACATATTGATGATCCGGCCGTATCGATTGGACATCATCATCATCGAAGCCGCACGACAAAACAAAAAGCAACTTGTCAAATTCGTCTGAATGACTTCGTCCCATTGTAGGTCGGTCATTCGAGGAAGCAGTGTATCGCGAGTAATCCCAGCATTATTAACAAGAATATCGAGCTTCCCATCGCGGTTGTCGGAAATTTTGCTAAACAATTCGGCAACGTTTTCACGATTAGCGACGTCACAAGCCATGGCGACTGCCTCACCACCGGACGATACGATTTCATCAACCGTAGATGCCAATTTCTCAGCATTCCGGGCAACGCATAGGACTTTTGCACCGCTTTGACCCAAGCGAATTGCACAAGCTCGCCCGAGCCCCTGTGAGGCACCCGTAACCATCGCAATTTGGCCGCTCAAATCGACTTTGATTCCGAATTCGTTGCTCATTCTTTAATACCAATCCTATATTGAAAATCGACTTACTCGCTAAAGTTCTCGCACTTCGCTTTACGGTCCACTCGCTTAAGAGTTCCGGCTAAAACTCGCCCTGCGCCGATTTCGAAGAACTGGTCCACGCCTGAGGCGACAAAGTTCTTAAGCGTTGATTCCCACTGGACCGGCGAAACGACTTGACGACAAAGTAAATCGCGAATTTCCTTCGCATCAGAATGCGGTGCGCCATCGACGTTAGAGTATACGGGGACACGCATCGGCAGGAACTGGACATTCGCAAGTGCCGCTTCCAAGTTCGCGACAGCTGGCTGCATTATCGAAGTATGGAATGCTCCGGCCACTAACAGACGCACCGCTTTCATGGCCCCCGCAGCGACACTGGCTTCTTCAGCTGCTGCAACAGCAGCGGTGTGTCCCGAAATCGCAATATTGCCTGGGCATAACAGATTCGCTACTCGCACGAACGAATCAGTCGTCGAGACTGATTTGCAAATATCTTCAAGCTTTGACTGCTCGATCCCGAGAATGCTGCTCATGCTACTGGGCACCGCGTCCGCAGCCGCTTGCATCGCCAAGCCGCGTTGTTGAACTAAGCGAACGCCGTCGGCAAAACTGATTCCGCCTGCAGCAGCCACCGCCGTGTATTCACCGAGACTCAAACCCGCTACGCCTACGACATCCGACCAAAGTTCCGGACGTTCGATTTCAAGCTGCTTGAGCCCGGCATAGGAATGGACAAACAGAGCGGGCTGACTGAATTCAGTCCGGCTTAATTGCTCGGCCGGGCCCACTGCGCAGAGCTGACGCAAATCAAACCCAAGAATTTGGCTCGCTTCAGCGAAAAGTTCTACAGCAAGTGGACTTCGGGCGGTTAGGGCAGCTCCCATTCCAACTGCCTGAGCACCTTGTCCCGGAAACATCAAAACGGTTGGCAATTTAAACTCCAGTTACGATTGCGTCAGGCATCAGAGTGAGTGGGCTATGCCAACGAGCCGCTCTGCTGGACTTGTGCACCAACAAAACAAGGACGGCATGCCGTCCTTGAAAACCAATTCCACAAAATCGCGTCTAGACTCAAGCTAACGAAGTGCTTCAGCCAATTAGCTGGCGTTTTCCATGTCGACTACGACGCGGCCCATGTAGTAACCACATTTTGGGCATACTGCGTGCGTAGGAACAACAGTGCTACACTGAGGACAGAAACCCGTTTGACGAGGCTTCTTCGCATGGTGAGAACGTCGTTTGTTTGTTCGTGAATTGGAGTGGCGTCGTTTTGGAACAGCCATAGCCCCGAACCCTTAAATGTATGCGTTATTCTTTTAGTTGGCTTCCGTGATCAACCGCTCATTCCACGAGCTATCAGCCAGTCATGAAGGATGGCAAGTTAAGGGCTGGACCCGTTTTTGTCAACCGATGCTTTTAATTGCATTGAGTTAAATTTGAGCTTGATCTCGATTCTTTCCCCTTATAGCAGGAGAAGTAGCTCTCGCGTGGATTAGTGGGCCTCTGTTTGGGTTGTTTATTTTCGCCATCTCGCAATTTCTTGCTTCCCCTCGACGACGTGAGGCCGTCCGATTTAGAAACATAAAGTGCTATCAAAAACATATGCGGGGCCGAGATTTACACGCAATCGGGGGGAAGATAGAAACACTGAGCCACAGAGGACACAGAGATATATTGCGTGCCTTTCTTCTGTGATCCTCTGTGGCTCTGCGTCCACTTTTGAGCATAGTGAAGCTCGGCAGGAGCCTCGTTCTCCCGACGAACAACCCAGCTTTCAATAGGGCTCTGCAAAGGCGCCGAATGCTCCGAGCCCGCCGTCTACCTCTAAATCGGTCGCCGTGACAAAAGATGCATC
Source organism: Planctomycetia bacterium (assembly GCA_031398555.1). Taxonomy (GTDB): domain Bacteria; phylum Planctomycetota; class Planctomycetia; order Pirellulales; family Pirellulaceae; genus Aureliella. The sequence continues at coordinate 6,076 of JANNNN010001246.1, forward strand.
GCCGCTCGTTAACCACAGAACAGCATTGGCAATCTCCTCGGGTCGCCCGATTCTGCCAATTGGATGACGGTTTGCTAATGCGGCTTCGCCACCTTGGGCGGCCAGTGATGCGCGGACCAGCGGCGTATCGATGGCTCCCGGAGAAACCGAAACGACTCGAATTCCTTCGCGCGCGTACTCGACGCCCCACTGCATCGCCTGCAAAAGATTCGCGGCTTTGATTGGACCGTATATTGGAACTTGACGAGCCGTTCTGTGTCCTTGGCCGCTCGACAAATTCACCACCACGCCACTTTGCTGCAACCGCATTTGCGCCAAAGCGTACTTTGCCATAAACGTATAGCCAAAGAAATTTACGCGTGTCATGCGTTCCAGTTCCACAGCATCCAACTGGTCGACTGACGTGTACGATGACTTCGGTTGAATGGCTGCGTTATTCACCAGTACGTCCAGGCCTCCAAGATTCTCGACAGTCCACTGAACGACTTCGCGACAATCATCTTCCAGAGAAGTATCCACATGGCGAAACACCACGCCCACTGGCAACTCGTCTGCCAAGTCATCAGCTACATCGGCGCAAACCACTGTCGCACCGCTAGTCGCAAATCCTTCACAGATTGCCCGCCCAATTCCGTTGCACCCACCAGTAACCAACACTATTCGCCCGTTGTTTTCATATTTAACGCTTCCCACTGGCCGAGCCGGCTTAAGTGCATTACTCATCGAATTTCCTCCACATTTGCTTTGCAATTACCTATTTACTTTTTTACTTTATAAATTTTTTTGCCCAACAATTTTTTTGCCTAGACGAATCGTCTCATCCACCAGCGGGTTGAAGTGGTATCCCATTGGCCCCGCAAGAGGTAAGCATGACTATTGAAACACTTTCAGACGCCCCACCTCTTTTGCGCTGGCTTGATCAAGCAGTCCAGCGAGAATGTTCCGATTTGCACTTAGTCGCCGGCTATGCACCGGTCCTAAGAACCAACGGTCGCCTTGTACCGATAGACGGCACTGCAATTTTAACACCGCAAGCAATCTGTGAACTGCTGGAACCGATCTGGACCAACGAACAACGTTCGCGGATGGAATCGGAGCGCAATCTGGACTACGCCATTGAACTGCCGATGCATCGCGAACAATGCCGCTTTCGAGTCAATTTGTTTCGCTCAAGTGGTTCGATCGGCGCTTGCATTCGCATCATTCATACCAGAATCCCCGACTTTGCATGGACTTCATTTCCAGAATCGCTTGCCCGTCGCATCGCGGGTCTCTCAAGCGGTTTAGTGCTGTTCACCGGCGTAACAGGTTCTGGCAAGAGCACCAGCTTGGCAATGATCGTCCAGTTGATGAATGCCGAGTTTGGTTACAGAATTCTCACCATCGAAGATCCCATCGAATACCGCTTTCCAGTTCACACGCAATCGATCGTTACTCAACGCGAAGTAGGCACCGACGTCGAATCGTTCGCTGACGGATTGCGATTTGGTCTGCGACAAGATCCCGATGTCATTCTAGTCGGCGAAATCCGCGATTTGGAAACTGCCAAGATGGCCCTAAGCGCCGCTGAGACCGGCCACATCGTGCTCTCAACACTTCACACTCGCGATGCCAAAGGAGCGATCTCGCGGTACGCCGATTTGTTTCCGCAGCAGTCGCAAGGTGAAATTCGTGCCCAATTAGCCACGAACATTCGCGCGATTGTTTGTCAGCGGCTTCTTCCGAGCAACATCGAAGGCGAACGTCAAGAATTGGCCCTTGAAATCATGTTCAACACAGCCGCCATAGGCAGCGCGATCCGCAGCGGGAAACTTGAAAGCATCGACAACTACATCCTTACAGGCCGCGCCGAAGGGATGTCATCCATGGACGAATCCATCCGACGATTGCTCGCTGCCGACGATATCAGCCGTGAGACAGCTGAGCAATTTATCTCTGACCGAGCGTTGATAAACCGACCGTAGCTTGGACCATTTGTCCCGAGCATCCTGGTTTCTGCCGCGACTCCAAGAAAAATCATAAGCTCGGGACAAATGGTCCCAAGCTACGGCCATTCTTAGTGATTTCATATGTAGTTAGATATTAGGGGGCAAAATCCGGAAGAACGTTGTAGAATCGCGTCACTTGGAAGCCCCTCACCAAGAAAAAAAGTATCAAGGAACTCGTTCCGAATCCGGATTGGGCATC
>JANNNN010001260.1:0-2637 GCA_031398555.1 Planctomycetia bacterium
CTTGCCACTGCCGATGCGATCCGTCAAGAGAAGCGTGCCTTTCAAAGTGTCGGTACGAAAAACGCGGGGCGGACAATCGATGGACTGAATTGCAAGATCGGTAGCCTCGGCGGTTGCACCATAACCAACTGCGAAAATGGAATGGCCCGCAGTGGCAAGTGTGGCAACTTCTAGCGGGGACGCACCCGAATTGCTTTGTCCATCGCTGAGTAGCACAACCACCGAGGGGCGGCCCTCCATATCCGTTGCTCTGGCAGGTCCAGATTGAGATTGTAGACTTTCTGCGATTGCGTCGCCCAAAGCGGAGGTCCTCGCCAGTGCGGTTGGCGACCACTCGGTCGGTGAGTCTGGTAGGGTGGCAACCTGCTCGGCGCCGGATTCCCAGATTGTCGAAGTCTGGCCATTGTCCAAGCGTCGAATCGTAACTTCAAATTCTTCGCATAGTTTTTCGATTGACAACTGTTCATTGCGTAACAAGAGATTGACGGCCCGTTCGAAGCGCGACTTGCGATCGCTGTTGGTGACTTTTGGATCGTCGAGTATCGACATACTTTGGGATCCGTCGATCAAGAAAGTAATATGACCAGGATTCCCGTGACGGACGCGATGATGGATGACGGGTTCAAGGAATGTCAACAAAAGCAGGAAGATCGCGGCGGACCGCAGCAATGGCAACAGCCATCGATTGTGCGAAGCGAGCGACCGAGTCTCACGTCGATATAAGAACCAGGCCGCGATTGCCAAGACGATCGCAATGGAAAGACCGATGGGCCACGGCCAGTCACTCAGCAGACGCAGACTATTCATAGTGGGCCTCGCGTGATGCGTTGCTGCCACCAAAGTTCTACAAACAGAAGTGCGACCAGGGCCAGTAAAAACCAGCGCCATGCCTCGCGGCCGTTGGCCCGCAGGCTCTGCATTGTCAACAACTCTTGAGCATCCTCAGCGACGCTTGCTCCGGTCGCAGATGCAAGTTCAGTAACTTTCAGTGGTGTCAAAAACTGCAGCTCCGATTCTTCGCTCGAAGCATTGACCGCATAGTTTTCAACATTCTGCAGTTTGGTGTCGCTTTGGTCTTTGCCAAAAACTACAGAATAGGCGCCCGGAAAGGCTGTGTTTGGAAAGCTTAATTGCCCTTTAGAATCGAGTGCATTTTCGACTTGAGATTGATCTGGTAGAGTCACCTTCGCAACTTGTTCGGTTGTTATTGCTTTTTCGTCAGGCTTGACCGGGGACTTCATGGCGAGCGACTGACCGGTGGTTGCATTTCGAATAGTGTCGATTCCGATCGCAAGCCACTGCACTAGGCTTTGCATGAGTGGAACGTAGATCGGCCGAAGGGGCAAGTTCGTATCGAGTGTATCAGCCGAGATTGCGAACTGTAAAATATTTCCAGCCCCGAAAGGTTTTGCAATTAACAGCGGCTCTCCAGAATCGAGCTTGAGCAAAACATTGGCCGGCGATTCCGCAGGATCGCTGTTAACGTTGAGCTTCAATCCCCGCACGTTCCTCATTTCGACCGACGAAAAATTCTCACTGCCCAGTTGCTTAAAAAAGCCCAGGGCAGCATGCGTAGATTGCTCTTCGGCAACATGAGCAACCTGCGCGAGGGGCTTTTGTTCTGGTAAATAGTCCGCCGGTAAAAGCGGTGATTTTGAATTCGCACCCCAACGAGCGTTGTACCAATTCTTGTCGATTGCAGTGGAAGAAAAAAGCAATAATCCGCCCCCTTGCTGAACAAACGCGGCGACGGCATCGGCCACTTTATCGTTCAGTCGCGGCGCGTCGCCGATAACAACGACGTCATGGTCCGCGATCTCGGTTTTGGTAAGCTGATCAGGGTTGATGACTCGCGTCAGCATATAGTTTTTGCCTGAATCGCCGGATTGAAAGGGTGAAAGCGAAAGCGACAGGTACCCGGTAGCTCGCTGCAACTCCGGCGCAGTAGCTTGTTTATCGACAAGCAAGACTCGCAACGGAGTTCGAACGTTGACAATTTGGAGACCTGTATTGTCGCCAGTGAGGCCTGCGATGTCTTCGATTTTCAGTTCGATGACGTGTGTCCCGGGCGATTCGATCTGGCAGTCGAAAACGGCTTGGGTCGCTCCGTTAGGTGGGACTGTCAATCGACGACTTGCGACTTCGGTTCCAGCAACTTGCAGAACGATGTTCACGTTCTCGGCAGATTGGTCGCTGTGATTGCGAACACGTGCTGAGACGCGGAAGACTTGATCCACGACGACTAGCGGTTGCTCCATGGCTTCGATAGCGACGGACAAGTTTGCTCTCGCAATTGCCTCGTTCATCGGCAGCAGCGTCAATTGGACAGGGATTTTTTCGGCTGCCAACTGTTGTTTGATTGCGGCTTGTTCGTTTTCAGAAAACTGTTTCCATTCGTGTTCTTGAAAGTCGCTTATCACGATGATCTCGCGGCTTGCATTTTGCATCGTGCTAACCTGCTTGACTGCGGCGGCTAGCGATGCTTGGACCGGAATACTTCCAGCACCGCTTTGAAGGCTTTGGAGTTTGTTTGCGACTCGGGCGTGATCAAAAGTTGTTCCGTTCAACACATCGATCGGTTGTCCGCCCATCGTCCAAAGACTGAACTCAGTTGAAGGTGCCTGCCGTTTGATAATG
>JANNNN010001266.1:0-4363 GCA_031398555.1 Planctomycetia bacterium
ACCGACTGTTCAACCAAGTTCCAGCTGACGGGGTTGTCTACATTTTGATTCAGTCGTTGCCAGGTGACACGGCCGTCGATTTCACCTACGTAATTGACCTTGTTACAACGCAGACACAATCGGCGCCGTTGGGACAGGTTATTAATGGGACACTGGCATCGCGTTTGGATGGAAAATCTTATTTCTTTACAGTGACTCAGCCGACTTGGTTGCGGGTGAGTGGTTCATCAAGCGAGCCGTCCACATTGATTCTAAAAATGGCGGACGGTTCGCTGAGAAGCAGTCCAGAAGGCTTTTTCGGATTGGTCTTGGCAGGTAACTACGAAGTCGCAATCTATAGCGAGGCACGCACAGCCAACAGCTTTACAATGACAATCGACCTGCTGAGCCAAGCACCTGCCGTGCCATTGAATCAGATTACTACTATCAATAAAGCAGGACGCTATCGAGTCGATGTCAACGCGACCGGTCGCTTCGAATTCCAGCTTCAGGACAATAGTAATGCAGCGCTTTCCCTCCGCGAATTGACCATCACTAATCTAAATGGAAGTGAAGTTTACTTTGACCCTCGCGGCACTTTGGACGCAGGAGGCTACTGGGTTTCTTTCAATCAAGCTAGCGATTTGCCGGCGGGCGACTACAAATTGAAAGTTTCATCGATAGCGACCACGGAATCTAACCTGGCGGTAAATTCGCTAGGCGAGTTCTTTCTTGACGCGAGCGGTCTGCAAGAGCGACTTGTCAATGTTCAACTGACTCCGGGCATGCGTCTACTCATTGACGAGTTGGACTTAGACGGTCACGGGATAGTTGAAGTTCGATTGAGTAGCGACCCGTTCGGAGAGTGGGCGTCAGTGGACCAGTTGCCTTCCATTTTTGCCGGCTCTGTGGGTGACGAAATATTGCAGTTCCGAATTAGCGGCACTGGATTAGTTCGGGTGCACTTGGTTGATTTGAATGTCGCTCCTCCTCTGACATTAGGATCCGTTACTAACGTCGAGCTCAATGCCAGACGACGCGGTCAGGCGTGGCTAATTAACGGCAATATCGGCGACATCGTGGACTTCATCAACGACGCAACCAACGCAAGGCCTGTCCAATGGATGATTGTCGATGAAGCCGGGAACATTGTCGCAAAAGCCATCAATGAACCGATTAATTTTACCGTCGTCAACCTCCAACGACTCGCACTCGTTGTAGTTGCTTCCGAACCTTTAACGACACCGATAAATGTTCCGTTTCACACCGTGGTATCATGAGCCCACCGATGAATCGGTGCGCTACTTGTCGACTATTCCTTTCGGGAATCACTTGGCACTATTCAGCAGGCTTCTCAGTCTTCGCAAAGTCTCCGGCGATGGCGGTGATCAGACGCGACGGTTCGATGTATTTGCGCAGAGCTGCATTCACTTTGGCAACGTCTAACTCAGCGATCGCAGTTTCGAACTTGCTGTGATACTCCATTGTGCGATTGGCAAAGATGGTGCCGGCAAGGATCTGTGTGAGAGCCGCATCGCTGGTTCGCGTAAGCTGCTCGCCTTGCAAATAACCTTGTTTTGCCGCAGCCAATTCCTCTTCGGTAATGCCGTCTTTCAGCAACGACTCGATCTCTTCCTTAACCGCAGCCATCAGCTTGTCTTTGTTTTCAGGGTTGGTAATCGCAAACAAAGTCAACCTGGCCCGTTCGTCGACTGGATGAGCACTTAACCCCGAACCTACGCTGTAGGAGAGTCCTTCCTTCTGACGAATGCGCTCTCCCAAACGTGAAGACATTGCGCCGGCCCCCATGATGTAGTTACCAATCAACAGCGCGGGATAATCAGGATGGTCGTCCCGCATCGCTATGGCTTCACCCGCATAGAAAACTGCATTGGCCTTATCGGGAGTTTCAATCTTTTCGATCTTTCCCGGAATGTTCGTCACTGCGGGTTGCGCAACGCGTTCCTGAGGTACGCTAGACGTCCAGCCGGAAAGCATCGTCTCCAGCGCCTTCCCAACGGACACTGGATCGAAGTCGCCGACTGCAGTCACTTCTCCATTCTGTCCGCCGAGCAGTTTACTGTGCATTTCGCGAACTTGTTCAATGGTTACGTTCTTGTAACGCTCAATCCGTTCAGCATGTGTCGGGACGTACCGAATATTGTTTTTGTCAAACGGCGAAAGTGCTCGGCTAACCGCGAGTCCGGCCAGGGCTTGAGGTTCGGTAAGCTGCGATTCGGTTCCCGTAATCGCTTGGCGACGAAGGACGTCTAGTTCTTCTTTTTCAAATCGAGGTTGTCGCAAAATCTCGCCGACGAGCGGCAGTAACTCATCCAAGTACTCTCGCTTCGTTTCGATCGATACTGAAAGCAAACCATTTCCGGCTGATGAGATATCGACTTTAGCTCTTAATTCATCGAGCCGATCTTGGAGTTGCTCATGCGTGAGGTTTTTCGTACCTCGCAGCATCAGGTCGGGCATAAATTGTGCCGCGGTCACGTACGGTAGAAGGGCCTGCTCATTGCCGAATCGCAAATTCAAATCGATGTTGACCATTTGACCGCGCGTTTTCTTGGGCAGCCAAGCAGTCTTGAAACCGTTGCTTAACTGGCCACGCTTCGTCTTAGATTCAATCGCCATTGGATCTGGATCGAACGTTTCGCCTTGCTGCAGTTCGTCGCGACCCTTGTAATCGGCTAACAATTCCGACAATTCGGGCCGTGTTGGCACTTCAATTCGCTCGCTCTTTTCAGTTGGAGTGAACAAGCCCAGGGTGCGGTTGTTGCGAGCGAGATACTTGATTGCCACCGCTGTGCATTCCTCCGCGGTGGTCGCTTCAACATTATCGCGAAATAAGAAATACAGACGCCAATCGCCTTCCGCCGCCCATTCGCTCAGTTCAATCGCAATATCTTTGGAATCGCTTGCGCGGAGCTCACGGTCTTTCAGAAACTGCGTCTTTGCACGCTTGAGTTCTTCTTCGGTAACTGGATTTTTGGCGACTTCTTCAACAGTCTTCAGCAGAGCGTCTTGCGCGGCTTCGATCGATTTCTCTTTGCCCACTTGAACGCCAAACATCATCAACCCAGGGTCATGCAGAGCCATCGCAAAGGACGAGGTGCTGGTGGCTAGTTCGGGAACAACCAGTCCGCGGTACAGCCGACCGCTAGGTTCAGTGCCAAATATATACCCCAGTAATTCAACCGCAGCGAATTCGCGATGCGCGCCACTAGGCACGTGATAAGCCGTCGTGATTAACTGCGTTGTACCAACACGCCGGAGGTTCACGGATCGTTCGCCGTCCTGGGGCGGCTCAGTCGTATAAGTACGGTCCATCGGGGTTTCCGGAGCCGCCAATGCGCCGAAGTACAATTCAACCAGCTTGATGCACTTCTCGGGTTCGAACTTGCCGGAAACGACTAGCATGATGTTGTCGGGTCGATAGAATTTTCGATAAAAGGCTTGCAAGCGATCTATGGGCACGCGCTCGATATCGCTGCGATTGCCGATTGTCGAACGTCCGTAATTATGCCATTCAAAGGCGACGGCTTGAACGCGTTGCATAAGAACACGTTGCGGACTATTTTCGCCGCGCTCGAACTCGTTTCGAACGACGGTCATCTCGGAAACGAGGTCCTCTCCCTTGACGTAGCTATTCATCAGCCGATCGGCTTCCAGCGAGATTGCGAACTCGAGGTTTTCAGTCGCTTGAGCATCGGTGGCGGCAGGAAGGGTCTCGTAATAGTTGGTGCGATCCAGCCAAGTAGTGCCATTGAAATCGGCGCCGCGATTTTTCAACTCTTCAGGAATTTTTAAGTGGCTAGGGGTTCCCTTAAAAAGCATGTGCTCAAGTAGATGCGCCATGCCAGCTTCGCCATAGCCCTCGTGCCTAGATCCGACGAAAACCGTCATGTTGACCGTGACCTGCGACTTGCTCTCGTCAGGGAATAAAACCAACTGAACTCCGTTGTCGAGTTTATGTTCGGTAATTCCTTCGATCGAAGTTATCAGCTTAGCCATCGGGTCTTCCGCGAGTGCGATTGAATAAGAAAAATGAAAAAGAGCTATGCCTGCCGCAAAGCCAATGAACCAACCGTTAGAATTCCGATTCGACACGGTTTGCCTCCCATAAAAAATTTTGATAGTGTTTTCTTAGCCCAATCTTCGTTCAGACGGTCGCCAAAAGTGATTTCCGGCGAAAGAAAAATACCCTCAACAGCCAAAGCAGCTTCATTGTAGCGCAAAAGACTACCCGCGTTCAGTGGGCGTCCGAAGCAAGTTTCCGGAGTACTGCAAGGCAGATAATGGAGCTTCAAGTTTAAATTTTTAGGGTTGATGTTGTTTTGGGTGGCACCCTGAGGTACTCGAAGAGCGGGTAGCTCGG
>JANNNN010000047.1:0-3175 GCA_031398555.1 Planctomycetia bacterium
ATGCGCAAGGGTGAGCCGTCGGCGCTAGCCGCGGGTCTCAACGTCGGGCGGTTCAAATTACTCACTTTTGAGCCAATGCTAATGTCTCTTGACTCGGCGCGTAAATGCGATCGGTTGTCATGATCGACTACCACTTCGAAACCCGCGGCTAGCGCCGACGGCTGACCGTTTCAAGCGCGTGAATCACACCGTCAATTATGGACTGATGCGCAACCATGAGGCTTCATTGAAGCGGTAGATACACTTCGAAACAACTGCCGACGCCCAGGTCGCTGGTTACGGTTACCGAGCCTTCCAAAGCTTGCACGATATGCTTGACGATTGAGAGTCCCAAGCCAGTACCGCCCGTATCGGTTGTCCGCGCACGCTCCACCCGATAAAACCGCTCAAAGATACGAGCTAGTTCCTCTTTTTCGATTCCGATTCCTGTATCTTGAACTCGGATTACAAGACCTGCTCCCACAACCGTTACCTGCAAGCTGACAGAGCCGCTTGGCGGCGTATATCGAATCGCATTCGATAGCAAATTGCTGACGACCGTCTGCACCGCTTCAGGATCACTGTCCATAAAAAGCGGGACCTCGGGAAACCGAGTTGTGAGTGTTATTTGTTTCGCCTTGGCCATAACTTCAGCCGCATCAATACAACTTTCGATTTCTGTTTGAATGTCAAAGTGAGTGCGTTTAAGAATGGCAACGCCAGCTTGAACGCGTGCAAGTTGCAACATACCGTTGATCAAGCCATTGATTCGATCGGCTTGAGAAAGAATGCCTGTCAAGAAAACTTGCGTCGCTTCCGCATCTTCGATTGCGCCCATCTGTAGCGTCTCAGCGTAGGCGCGGATGGCTGCCAGGGGTGTCTTGAGCTCATGCGATGCATTGGTAACGAAGTCGCGTCGTACGGATTCAATTCGCTTGAGTAATGTTTCGTCGCGGACGGTCATTAAAGCGCCAACACGATTGCTGCCAAGTTGAACCGGACGCACAAAAACTCTTAAAAAAAGCTGTTGGCCACCATCTTCGAAGCTCTCCTCTTGGGGTGCCGAGCTGGATAGCACGCGCTCAATGATTGCAACGACTCGCGGCGTGCGAATTACCTCAACTAACGATCGGTAGAGATAGCCCTCTGTCGAAATACTCAGCAACCGAATCGCGGCCGCGTTCGCCAGTAATACTCTGGATTTTTCATCGACAGCAAACACTCCCTCTTGTAAGTTTCGCATCACCAACTCGTTGCGCTGAACGTTGCTTTGCAGTTCGCGCAACCATCCATTCACGGATTCGCGTATGACCGAGAGTTGAACCGCGAGGCCTTCATCAGTCGAGAGACCAGCAGGAATTTGCGCGACCTCGCAGTTGGTAATTTGGCGCGTCGAGTCGACCCAAGCCTTTAGCGAGTAATGTTTCAGTCTGATGTGCTGGCGAAGTATTCGAGCAGTAAACGTAACGACACAACATCCAAGTAAAAAAGTTGTCAGCCAAAGCGTCCACCATATCCGGCTTACCGTAAAAAAATCGACTTCGCGGGTAACTCGCACGCCGATGTTGCGTTTGTCGTTATTGGTAAACGCCACTGAGCGACTAATGCGAAACTTTCCCGATCTCAGTCCAGTCCATACATTGGACTCGAAGGATGCATCATCGCGGCTTGAAAGCTGTGGCGACACTTCATTGGCATCGCTGGCTGGAATGGGAACAATATCGACATTCCATCGCGCTTCGAGTTCTGCCCAGCGAGGATCGCTATCCCAGGGATCTTGCCAGTTTTGGTTATCACAAATGAATGCGACAACGGCTGAATAACCAACCATATTTTGGTTTTCAGAGTTTCGCCAAAGTACCTTCAGCGCGGACGCTCCCCAAAGACCAATGCCAAGATTTATTAGGAACCAACATGCAGAAAGGCTTACTAGCAATCGCATTTTTTCTGCCAACAATTTCGTAGCGCAGCGCGAACGTTTTTCTTATCGAAGTCTCTAAGCGGTGTGTCCGAGCATACCCAGAAAAAATCAAAACCACCAGCGGCCAGATTCGATCTCGAAAGGAGTTAATCCACTGCAAACGCCTAAGGTCGCTCCCAGGTAGCCGGGTGAGGCTACTGCAAAGCCGCAACAATCAGCTGGACCGCAGCCCACTCGAGGGGCGAAATAATTTTGAATCGCAACAAGATTTTTTGTAAGGCAACGAATAAAAGCTCGTGTAAGAGATATCAGGTGAGAGGTTCAGGCGATTAGCTTTTAAGGCAACTTTTCGTAATGTGAAATTTGCTGTGACAAGTTATGTAGGAACTGGGCCATTGTAGGAAGCGTCATCTAAATAGACTGCATGCGAATAAATAGACTGCATGCGAACGAATCTTGTCTTGGAAGTCAAAATGCGAATCGTAAATTGGAATTGGAAAAAGTGGAGTGTGAGGAGTGCGCTATTTCTAGCATTGCTAGGTGGATGCAAGGACTCAGAGTTTTCGTCGCGCACCACTCGACCTCCGATTGCACAATTTTACGGACCAGAACCGCAACCCCATACTGCAACGATTCGTTGGCAAAAGATTGACAGCGAGTTGATAAAGTTGGTTTGTGGCCACGCATCGTTGCAAGAGTTAAATATCTGCGGAGCAACTCGGGACGGATCGCCAATTTTTCCACAAGTCTCAAAGTTGCCCAATCTGGAGACGCTAAGCATTGTCGAAGTACCTGTGGCCGATGATGAACTTAGCGGCTTGAGCGAGATGGCGTGCCTGAAATCGCTAGAGTTGTCGCGGACTGGGATTAGCGGTAGCGGGTTGCAGCATCTGGCCAATCTGCCCTTGAGACGACTGGTAATTCGCGACAAGCAACTTTCCCTTGAAGGACTGCAAGCGATTGCGAACATGAAGGAATTGGAAGAGCTGGAACTATGTATTCCAAGCATTCATTTGGCTGACTTGCCGACCTTGGCGTCGATCAACAAATTAAAGTCGGTAATCGTCACCGATGGTCACTTCAGCTACCGCGAGTTTGGGGGCCTGAAGTTCTTGATAGGCTCAACGAGCTTGACCGATCTGCAGTTATCCGGCGATAGCATGAACGACCGATCGCTAAAGTCCATCTGAACTATGACGAACCTGCAAAAAATGACGATTGGCAAATCAGAGATCAGTGAAGATGGCATGAAATATATTTCTAATTTGTATAATC
>JANNNN010001161.1:0-6936 GCA_031398555.1 Planctomycetia bacterium
GTCGTGTTTTATTGGGAACGCTATCTGATGACGTTTTTTTCTTCCATCCGTGGGACCACCATGTCGTCCGTGGGCAAGAGTAGCAAGATTTCCCACGGATGGCATAGCGGTCCCACGGATAAATATCGCGGAGATCTACATGTTGGTTAAATCATCTTCGACCGCATTGCCCAAGAGATCATCGAGTACTTTGGCGAAAAACGCTTCGTGCTGGCGATCATGAGCGTAGATCCGCACTATGGTGTGGCTGATCGGCAACATGCGATAGAGCCCATGCATCGTCAAGCTGCGAATTTTGCCGGACGCGGAGTCGAAATAGTAGTTCATTCCCGCCGTCGCGCCCACGGTATTGGGTCGATGAATGTGCTTTGCCAAATCGACTTGAAACGGCAATGATTTCAAAACGCTGGGCAATCGGTCGCGAATACACTCTCGCAAAATTCTAACGCTTGAAAAAACGCTGCTGCTTTCGGCTTGGTTCTCGGCGAAACTCAAATTGCGCTGGCAGACCATCACCCACGGCACATCGCGATTCAACCAACGCTGCCAACGCTGCCCGATTTCACTGAGCTTTGGATCGGCACTCTTTTGCCACCGACGCACATCGGTCAACAGCGAGAACTCCGTCAACTGCAAGTAGTCATCTAGATGCTCGCGCGGGTCGCCGGGAAACAAGTAACTGCGACTGTCGCGAAACAACTCAGCCAATTCGAGATCGATCGCTCGCACTGTGCGATGAAAATAGACACTGCGAAACAATTCGGCTTTCATCGCCATGAAATGCACCAGCGCGTGCATGCCTCGGTCTTGAATTGTTAGACCGCTTTCGGTAAACGAGCTGTAATGCAGAATCCGCTGCATATCAAACGCGCGCGGATTCAGTCCCGTCATGAAAGCGTCGCGAAGTACAAAATCCATGTTGTCGACGGTGTAGATGCCGCAGAATAAACTTCGCAGCAGATGCATCCATCGCGGTTGTTCGTCGTTAGCTGAATCCTTGCTCAAATCTCTCGGTCGTTGAATCAACCACGCCACATCAGCAGGTTTCAATTTCGTTGTCGACTCAAACGCACCCGTCGGCGATCGACAAATGCCGCCAAGTAGTTCGCTTAACTGAGTTTGAATGATGATCGCGCCGAGGGTTTCATGAGTCAAACCAAAGTGGCTGAGAAAGTGCGCGTCGAAAAAGTGCCCAAATGGACCATGCCCAACATCATGCAGCAGCCCTGCCATCCGCAACAATCCGTCCACGTAAGACTTGGGTGGAACCGAAGGATCCACGTCCTTGAGGGAGTCGTAAAGCTGGTCGACGGCGCGACTGGCGACATGCATTACCCCTAAAATATGTTGAAATCGACTGTGTTCAGCACTTGGAAATACCCACCAAGCGGTCTGTAATTGCCGAATTTGTCGCATCCGTTGAACCCACGGATGATCGATGACATCCCGCTCGCAAACTTCGCCCAACGGAGCTTCGATTCCAGCCGAGTGACGAGCTACAAAGCGTATGTAACCGTGTATGGGGTCATGAGTTAGGTTTTCTGAATGATAGCGATCCATGGCAGTATTTTACGATCCTAAGCGACGGCGTCTATCGCTGTCTCCGAGCAATTCCTGCCCCCCTCCGAACAATAAAAACCGGCAAACAAACCGTTTGCAGCCAAAAACCACCTTTTCGCCTGCTAAAACATTCCGCTAAGATAGACTTAACTAGACCCAGCGAAGTTATGCAAGAATGCGTGGTTTTGTTTTGCTTAGTGATAACCCCAATATTTGTCCCAGGGTCAGCGAGACCAAATGGAACACCAACGCACGGATGTGATTGAAATACACAGGAGACTCTTGAACAATGGTCCGCACTAAACTTACCGGCTTTTACACCGGTTGGGTAATTCTGGCTGCAATCAGCCTTGCTGCCACAGCGAACGCTCAAAACAAAACTGCTTACGAATTGCTTCCTGATGCGACGCAGGCGGTCGTATGGATACCCAACACTGCCGAACTAATTAATCTTTGGGATCGCACACAGCTTGCACAACTCGCGATCGATAGCGCTGTCAAGCCATTTTGGGACGATCAACGTCAAGAAATTGAAAAACGTTTTCTCGATGCGGGCTGGCGCTTAAACATCAAGCCACAAGATTTAGCCGCTATCGCCGATGGCCAGTTCAGCATCGCGTGGATCGAACGCGCCGAAGCTCGCAAACCTTTTGCCCTCGCCTTGATCGTCGATATCGTTGCGGATCGAAAATGGGTCGACGAATTATTGCAACGTATCGATGTTGAACTAATAAAACGTAAGGCTAAGAAAAGCACTTTAACACACGATGGGGAGACGATTCAACACTATTCGCTTTCTCGGCCCGGCGAGTTGCTGGTTCAAGACACTTTTTACAGTATCGTTGATCGCCAACTTCTTTCGGCCGATGACGAACAACTGATCAAAGACCTCATTGCAAGGGCCAAGGGAAAGCCGACGAATGGCTCAACGCTCGAAAAGGATGCGGTTTTTGTCGAAGGTCGCCAACAGCTAAAGCCAGCCAATAAAGCTCAGGCAGAATATTTTGTGCGACCCATCGGGTTTGCCAAAATCCTCAAAGCCATCGGTGGAAAACGTCGTGGCGGCAACACCGACCTGCTGGCCGTCCTAGCCAATCAAGGATTTTCCGCGATCAAGTGTATCTGTGGCGAACTTCAACTTGGTGGCGATGAATACGATATCCAGCATCGTGGCTTTACGCTAACGGACAACCCACTACCCAAATCTGCGGGCGTGTTGGATTTTCCAAACAAAGCCCAATCCGAAATTCCAAACTTCGTTGGCAGTGAAGTCTCATCGTTGTTGGTCGGATTTTGGAATTCGCAAGCGGCGTTTTGGAAAGTCGAAGGTTTGGTCGATGAAGTCGCCGGACAGGAAGGCGTTTTCAAAGAAGTCATCAAAGGCATCAAAGATGATCCAACGGGTCCCAGAATCGATATCAGGCAAGAAGTCCTTCCGTATCTCACGAACGAAATCTATTCCATCTCAGACACCGTTAGCCCAATCACGACCGACTCACACCGCAATCTGATTGCTTTGAAATTGAACGCGCCCGCCAAGATCAAAGCCGTCCTGCGGCAGGCGATGAAGAATGAACCTGGCGCCCAGCTAGTTGACGGTCCAGACGAAATCTGGAGAAAATCGGCTGATGCGGAAAATGGTGCGGAAAACGACCCACTCAACGAAGATTTCGGCGATTTTGGTGCAGCTGGAAATGCCCCTGCCCCCGGCGCGGGCACTCCCTGGGTGAAAAGCTGGGCGATTGCGGTCCATGGCGATTACTTCATGTTTGCATCCCACGTCGAAATGATCAAGGACGCAATCGCTCAATCAAAGTCTGGCAAACCATCACCACTCAAAAGCGAACCGAGCTGCGAGCGAATTCGCGCTGAGTTAACGAAAGTCTTCGGCGACGAACCAAATTGTTTCTGGCAAGTTGTCCGCAGTGACCTTTCATACCGCATGCAATATGAATTGTTTCGAAGCGGCGAATTGGATCAATCCGAGAGTATGCTGGCCGGCTTACTCGATCGACTGCTCCAAAATGGAGCCGAAATCAAGCCTGGCGATACTAAAAAGATCAACGGTGCTCGCCTTCCCAAGTTTGAAACTATCTCCCACTATCTTCAACCGAGCGGGATGGTTGTGCAATCGAAAGAAAAAGGCTGGGCCTTCGGAAGTTTGCTGCTTGCCAGCCCCAATCCGAACCCAAAACCAATCCCGGCGACCGAAGTCAATGGGGATGCAGAGACCCGTGTGAGCAACACTGAGGGCGGCGAGAAAAGACAGTAGATTTTTGAAAAGCCGCAGAACGGGACCATTTGTCCCGTTCTATCTGTGGTATTACTCGGTAGCTGGTTCTTTAGAAACCGGTTGCGAAGTAAAACACCCTACTTGTGGGCGGGCGCAAAGCAAGCAGTAAACAAACCAGCGCTCGGGACAATGGTCCCAAGCAACCTAACTATTGCGTCAATCTGACATCGCGTTCATCATTTTGACATCGCTGGAAATTGCTTTGTCTCTGAGCTTGAGCAAATTTGGGTGATAATCCAAGAATCTTCTGTAAAAGCAAATTGGTACACCATTTGTTAATTGTGGGTAAAGTTCGGCAAGAATCCGCGTCGCGGAAGCAGTTTGCTGAATTCATGGCTCTCAATTCAAAGGTGTCTAGAGATGAGGAAGTTATTTGTTTCAGCGTGCTTTGCCTTCGCATTGCTAGCCGCAGGCGCAGTCGCTCCTACTGCTAAAGCGGATCACGGCTACCGTGGCGGCGGGTACGGAGCGGGCTATGGTGCACCGAACTGCCAGGGTCACAATGCAGGCTACGGCTACGGTGGCGGTTACGGGGCAGGTTACGGGGCAGGCTATGGTGGATACGGGGCGGGATACGCAAACCAATACCAAACATCCATCGTGCCGGTTTATCCAGGAGGCATTTACCAGTCCTATTCGTTCGGCGGCTCACCCTTAGGAGGCTATTCGAACTATGGACAGATTGGGGCACCATTTGGAGCCGCAAACTATGGGGCCGGCTATGGCGGGGCTTACGGGTACCCACCTCGACCCACGCTTCCACGTGTGCAACTTCGAATTGGATTTTAAAGAGAACTCCATCCCAGATTGCGATAAAACTTCGGAAAATGCTGGTTCAACCTAACTTGTAAATCGTTCTATTACTAATCGGTTATCTGAATTGACCGTCAGGGAAACGATTTTCTCTGATGGTTTTTTGTTTGAATAACACTATGGGTTTGACTTACAAACCGTTCGGCATGAATATAGAAAAGAAGGCTGGGAAAAAATGTCGACCACGAGATTCAACCGCCCCTCAACAAACCCCAACATAGTGTCAAGCCTTAAGCGTGAAGACAGAAGCGGACCTTATTCGCGAAGCCTTGGCCGGTGAAAGCCGATCGTTCGGGGTACTCGTCGAAAGGTTCCAAGACCGTCTATTCAACGCTATGCTCCACATCACTGGCTCTCATGACGAAGCCGAGGATGTCGTCCAAGACTCCTTCGTCCAGGCCTACCTCAAACTCAGCAGCTTTCAGGGAAACAGTCAGTTTTTCACTTGGCTCTATCGAATTGCCTTCAATAACGCCCTCAGTCGTCGACGACGACGAAGGGGCGAAATGTCCATCGATCAGAGCCGCGAAATCACGGGCAGCGATCCGCAAGATGACCACGAGGCCCCGGATGAACCGCTCTTGAGGCAAGAACGCGTTTCGCTGGTGACCGCCGCCCTTCAGCTTCTGACTGAAGAACACCGCACAATCCTTGTCATGCGCGAGATGCAAGAACTTGCCTACGAAGACATTGCCGAAATTCTAAATATTAACATAGGCACTGTCCGCAGCAGACTTTCTCGCGCTCGCAATCAGCTCAAAATGCAACTCGAAGTTATGTTTGACAATCCATAATTTCATTACTTCGCCTGCTTGGATTCCGCCGCTATCAAACTCTGTGCATGAGCCGCTAAGGCCTCGATCGTCTCCGCACATTTTGCATCCACTGGACTTTGGTCGATTGACTTCAGTACCTGCAGCGCTTTCTTGGCTCGATCCTTCTGCAGCAGTACTTTCGACAAGTTAATCTGCAAGGCAACGCGATTTTCAGTGAATCGCCGAATGTGCTCTGCCATCAATGGGATCGCGTTGTTGATATCCTTTCCATTGAGCAAGTCGCGAATCAACATTGCCAAGTGCTGTTGCGATAGCTCCAGCGTTCCCTTGCTTCGAAGTTGAATCAGCCCGCGGACCGCGTCCTGGTGCTTTCCATTCTCAATTAAGCGATTCAGCCGCTCTTGGGCTGTCTCTGAAGCTACAACGGCTTGCGGCGCAAACAAATCGGCAAAGTCGTCCGCACTCGGCGCAGGCGGAGTGAACATCGAACGCTGTGCAACGGTCGCAGTCGGCTGTTCATCCGTCTGTTTGTTTTGACTTGGAGCCTTCTGTGGCTTGATCCTCACCGCCGTGTCCGAACGTGGCCGGTGAGTCGAATCCACTAGCTCGGCGGCTTCCTTCTCCAACCGCTCACGCTCAAAATCTCTCCCTTCATGGCCTTTCATTACCGTAACCAGGTCCCATCCCTCGCAATCGACCCATCCCCGTACTAACCATACAAATCCGACGGCAAACCCCATCGCCAAGCCCATCAAATGCAGCAGGCCTGCTGAGACTCCAAACTGGCCCAGGACGACGTTGATAATTTCTAACAAAAACTGAAGAAAGCCAAACATCATGATAGGAACTTCAATCGTTCCCATTCGAAACCCAAACTGATAAAAAACTTCAAAATCATTTCGCGGCGCCCATACGATTGCAATTCCCAGGATGCCAAAAATCGCCGCACTGGCTCCAAGCGATCCACCAACTCCGTACATGCACATCAGCAATTGCTCAATCGCACTCTGAGCAACACCAATACTCAAATAGATTCCCAGAAAGGGCAGCAGCCCAACTTTCCCTTCGACAACCAATCCGAACGCCCACAATGCGATCATGTTGAAAAGGAGATGGATGAAATTGGCGTGCATGAAAATGCTCGTCAGCCACTGCCACGGCTTAATACCTTGCCCGTACTCTAGCGACAGCATGGTGCTAGCCAGAAAGCCTGACCGAGAGCCTGACCGAGAGCCGGAGGGTGAATTTTGGATCGACTGCAACCCTGCCAAAATCGAAGCTGGTTCGGGGGGCCTGAGTGACTGGTCCGCTGTGGCTTCTCCCGCGTTTTCAGCTTCTTGAACAACGTCCATGAGTATTTGCGATACCGGATTTTCAAACTCGACCATCGATCGCGGGACGGCAAAAAACAAGACCGTGTTGAGCAATATGAGCCCAACAGTTGCAATCGGCATATGGTACAGCGGCGCGTCGGTGTTATAGGGAATCATTTGC
>JANNNN010000092.1:0-8360 GCA_031398555.1 Planctomycetia bacterium
AACCGCTTTGCAAATTATAAGCAATGCCACGACGCCCTTCGCGCAATCGCCAAATCGTTGCCAAAGGATGAACCACTTAACCAAGAACAGTGGGAACAAGTTGTTGATATTGGCCAAGCGAAGTCAGGAAGTTGGTGGACTGCGTCGCAATCAAATGTTTCAAAACGATTGATGTATGCTGTTTTGGGACTCGCGATATTCGTAGGAGTAGGAACGACGATTGCTTTCGTTTTTTTGTCTGGCAGGCCAAACCATGTCAACGCAGATTCGGTTCGCAATCCAGAGATTCCAACTGCAGACTCAGAGGATTCATTTCGATTGGATTAGAAACCGTCTGACCTGGATCATGCGCGGCACACTCAACATAAACTTTCAGAGTACACAATGAAATCCATTCCTAGTGAGGAAACGTCCATGATGCTGCGCGGTGTGCAATTTTTTGCGGTTCCGCTCTTGGTCGTACTAGCCGGCTTTCTGGCATACAGCAACTCGTATCAAGGAGTCTTTCTACTTGATGACGAACCGATAATCGTTGACAATCCAATGATCAGGTCACTGACTCCGGTGAGCAAATTCATCTTCGAAGGTGGGTTGCGAAAGCTGCCAATGCTTAGCTTCGCCGCCAACTATGCTATGGGTGGACTCGACCCAGCGGGCTATCACTATTTCAATGTCGCTGTCCACTTGCTTGCCGCCGTTAGCCTCTACGGACTAGCGTTTGTGACATTCAGTTCACCGATTTGGACTGCTGAACAACGTTCGCAGGCAGCGTTGATTGCGTTCCTTATCAGCCTGTTGTGGGTTGTCCATCCTCTCAATACCCAAGCGGTCAACTACATCGTGCAACGAATTGAGTCGATGATGGGGCTGGCGTTTTTCCTCTTTTTGCTGCTGTATGCGAGTTCGCATTATTCGAAGCATCCGCGAACACTCCTTGTTATGGCTTGGCTTGTGTTCTGCGCAGGCCTGTTATGCAAAGAAGTGATGGTCATGAGTTTACCGGTAGCCCTGCTCTACGATCGTGCATTTCTGAGCTCCTCATGGCGCGAGGCATCTCGATCACGGGGCGTACTCTGGCTAGCTTGCGCCTTGCCGCTTGCCGTTGCTGCAGTCTTTATCATTCCAAGCGTGCTCGGTTCTGATTCAGCGGCCGGTTTGAGCCTAAAGTCAGTTACTCCTTGGCAATACTTGTCCGCGCAGCCTGAAGTGATCCTACATTACCTAAGACTGGCGATCGTTCCTTGGCCCCAAGTATTTGATTATGGTTGGGAGCCCGAAACAAACATGACCAATATTTTGCTCACCAGCGGCACCGTACTCGCATTGCTTGGGGGCTTGATTTGGCGATTCACTGGCAAGCCACAGTTGGCATTCTGGGGGCTGGCCGCCGGGCTGGTGCTGTTTCCAACTTCGTCGTTCGTCCCGCTGCAAGACTTAGCGGTCGAACATCGAATGTATGTACCCCTGGCATTCGTCCTGGCATTGGGGGTTATGGGCTTGTTTTACTTCGGTTCCAAATTCTTCGGCGATCACCCTACATTGATTACGGCGGTTTTCGGCATAGGCCTAAGCGGAATCTTGGCGATGCTTACCCTCAGTCGCAATCAAGACTACAAGTCGGAAATTGGAATGTGGGAAGATGTGGTTGCGAAGACGGTTGGCAGGGGTTCAGAAAATATGCTTGCCGGTCGTGCCTATTCAAACCTCGGCAATGCCTACGCAGATAAAGAACAATGGGATAAGTCGATAGAAAGCCTAGAAAAAGCCTTGACTTGCCGACAGTTTGCTTCGAGCGTACACGGCAATCTGACCCGCGCTTACGTCGCTACCGGCGAGTCGCAGTTGGCAAAGCAACATTGCATAAAAGCTCTCGAATTGGAACCCGATTCCGGTCGAATTCGCCAGCAAGCTGGGTTAATTGAAATCATGGAGGGGAACTTTGCGGAAGCTGAAAAACACTTCCGAATTGCACATCAAATGGTCCCGACGGATACGGTGATCCTAGTCAATCTCGCACAATGCAATTTACAACTAGGCAATCCCCAAGAAGCTGAGTCGTTATTACGGAAAGCGATAACTTACGACACCAAATTTGCAGAGCCGCGACGACGATTGGTAGACTTGCTTGTTCGTCGCTCGGAACTGGATGCGAGCCTTGAGGCGGCCGTTGACTTCGCGAAAGCACTTCCCAACGATCCACGAGCGAACCTGCAACTGGGTATAATCTGGGCTGCAAAGGGTGACAGCGCTAAATCAGTGGAGCAGCTGGTTATTGCCTCGGAGTTCGACCCACCCCCAGCGGAAGCGAATTACTTGTTGGGCAACGCCCGCCTTGCCTCAAACGATTTAGGCGACGCGCGACGATGCTATGAGACAGAGTTAAAGCATTATCCAAAAAATGCCGACGCCCTCAGTAAGCTGGCGGAATTGGTCGCTCGAGACAATCCGCAGCTCGCGGTTAGCTACTTTCAGCGGGTAATCGACCTCGCGCCCCGCGCTTGGCAACCTAGGTACAACATGGCTTCAGTGAACGCCATGTTGGGAAAAAAAGCGCTTGCTCGCGAACAGCTTTCAGTAGTTCTGAAAATTGATCCCGCGTGCGCGCCCGCAAAACAACTTCTAGAATCGCTAGAGTAATAATTCCCTCTACTTTTGAGGTTAGAAAACAACGAATTCGAAATGTCAAACTGAATCGGAAATATTTTTCCAATCGCCGCCATTGCGAGTTCCTCTTACTCCACTCAAACATCTTTCACCGCCTCTAATCCGGTGCTTGAGACTTCACGAAACGTTCACTCAATCTTCATCGCATCTTGCTTTAAAGATAATCGTGCTTCGGTAAACTGCTTAGCTGTTCGGAGAATCCAATTACCAGTTCGGTTTGACTTCTGCATACCATTCAATCTTATGCCACCCATATATCGCAAAACTTGGATTGTTATTCCTGCGTGGAATGAATCGACTCGTCTGCCAGATGTTTTGCGAGGCCTGAAGGGACTTCATTACCAAGTTGTAGTTGTGGATGATGGTTCTGCGGACTCGACAGCGGAAGTAGCGAAACTGGCTGGCGTGTGGGTGCTGCGACATTTGGTCAATCGCGGTCAAGGTGCGGCACTACGGACCGGAATTGATTTCGCTGTAAAGCAAGGCGCCCAAACAATCGTTACTTTTGATGCTGATGGCCAGCATCGAGCCGCGGACCTGCCCACACTATTAACACCAATTGAAGATGAGACTGCCGATTTAGTTGTAGGGTCTCGATTCTTGGGTAGTTGCCCCGGAATTCCTGCCTTAAGAAAGCTCCTCTTGAAATCGGCTGTGCTGTTCACTCGAGTCACAACTGGGTTGCGACTTACAGATGTCCACAACGGCCTGCGAGCGATGAGTCTGCAAGCGGCAGAGAGAATTCGGTTTACGGAGGATGGCATGGCCCATGCATCGCAGATTCTCTCAATCGCTGCCCGCGAACGACTTCGGATAAAGGAAATCCCATGCACTATTTCCTACACTTCGCAAACCCTCGCCAAGGGACAATCGAATAGCGCCGCCTTAACGATCTTAGGTAGACTTGTGATTTCAAGGTTAACGAGATGACGCTATTTCAGTGGCTGGCTGGCGGGTTGATGGCGGCCTTTGCCGGTACCGAGATTGGGTTGCAGTGCCTTCAGTTAAGTCGGCGAAGTATCGGCTCGATTCGCTTTTGCGTTTGGGTAGTCGCGTTGATCCTGATCTTGAACCCAAGTTTGACGGATGTCCTAGCAAGTACGCTCAGCATCGGTAGAGGCGTCGATGTCATCCTGTACTTTACGGTGATCGCCTTCGTCATTTCCTTCTTTTACGTGATCCATGCTCTTGAAAAACACCGCGAACAATTGACGTTGCTTGTGCGGACCATCGCCATAACACAACCATACGCTACAGCTCAAGAGCCGGCGACAAAAGACCCTGAACTTGAGACGTCCCAAGTACCGTAGCGGGACCGTTTCAACATGAAATGATGAGTGACTCCTGTCAATAATCGGTACTGCCATGGTCACCGAGGGGAACGAAGTCCGCGCTCAGTCTACTGCGACCCGTGTACTACGCTTCGTTTCACCCTTCACCTATTCTTTTCGAGCACTATTTGAACCTCCTTTCTAAACTATTCATCGGCATCACTCTTACCTTTTTCCTGGGTGGGTGCTCGGCTCAAGTTCAACGAACCGAGGGAATCGAAGCAGTTCTTATCGATGCACAATCACCTGATTCTCAGGCTTTGCCATCTGCAACCCCTTTGTCAATGGATTGGCCTCAATTGTTTGGGCCCGAACGATCATGCTTTTCAACGGAACCTCGAATTAACACTCGGTGGGGTTCAGCGGGGCCCGCAGAGCTTTGGCGTACTTCAATTGGTACCGGTTACAGCTCACCCGTAGTCTCGGGCGATCAAGTTGTACTGATGCATCGACAGGGAGACTCTGAAATCATCCAGAGCTTCGATTCTAAAAGTGGTGATTCGAAGTGGATTTTTTCGTTTCCAACGGACTACGTGTGCAAGTACGAATATAGCAATGGCCCGTACAGCACTCCACATATCGCCGGAGATCGCGTGTTTGCGATTGGCGCGCAAGCACAGTTGTGGTGCTTGAACATCGCAGATGGGTCTGTGGTGTGGCATCGCGATTTGCAGAAGGAGTTTGAGCTCGAAGAGCAGTTGTTTGGATTTGGGGCATCGCCATGGCTGGAAAACGGCAAGCTGATTCTCAATGTCGGTGCATCCAAAATGGATGCGGGCATCGTAGCCTTAGATTGCGAAACCGGGAAAACGATTTGGACGGCGACGGATCACCGGGCAAGTTATGCGACGCCCATTGCAACAACCATTCATGGTGAACGGTTCTTGTTTGTTTTCACCTATGACGGATTAGTAGCGCTAAACCCGCAAGATGGTGCTGTCCGGTGGATCGAACCGTTCAAGTCCAAGTCGATCGATACAGTAAACGC
This sequence comes from Planctomycetia bacterium, assembly GCA_031398555.1. GTDB lineage: Bacteria > Planctomycetota > Planctomycetia > Pirellulales > Pirellulaceae > Aureliella. Next base: position 4,984 of record JANNNN010000092.1, read on the forward strand.
GACTTCGCCTGCAATTTGGAGAAATTTTGTAGTCGTCATGCACGGACCAGGAGCTGGGGCGAAGTGTTTTAAAGTCAATGAAGATGGCTCGCATGAGATGGTATGGAAAGATCGCAGGGTTCTGGATAGCCAATTTAATAGCTTGCTTTCGTGCGAAGGATATCTCTACGGTTTTACGGCCAAACGAGCAGGCGGGGCGGCTTTTCGGTGTATTGATTTTGCCACCGGCAAGCTTCAATGGAGCATCAATTCGGACTTGCAACGAGGATCATGCGTCGCTGTCAAGGACAGAATCATTCTGTGGGGGGAGGAAGGACACCTCGCGGCGATGGACCTAAATCATAAAAGTGCATCTGGTTTGACGATTACGGAAGCTTGCTTACTTGAGAAGCCATGTTATGCATCGCCCGCCCTCGCTTCACAGAAATTGTTTTTACGGAACGAACACTATCTAATTGCGCTCGACCTATCGCGAAAAGACTGAACTCCAGACTCTGGCAATGTCGCCGTCAGAAGGCTAACACCAATGACCAGTTCGTTTCCAGCCACATCCAACCAGATAAATGATCTAAATAATCCCAAGATATCTATTAAAAAGCCTAATTCGCTGAATCGATTGCCACATACTTCGTCCACGTGGATTGCTCCCAAAGTGTTGCCGGGGATACTGACGGGTGCCATCGCGCTTGGGCTTTTCGTTTCTATCCTGGCCGTTTACAGCCCGTCTCTTGCTGGTCCATTTGCGTTTGACGATATGACGTTGATGGCAATACTCCAAGGCCGTGGGTTCTCACAATTAAATTGGCTTCGCCCCGAATCGCGTCCTTTGGTCTCGCTCAGCTTTGCCGTTGAGCAGAATTTTTTTGGCTCGAGCCCTGCGGTACATCGATTCGGTAATCTACTTATACATACATGCGCAGCATGCTTGCTCTTTGACTTAGTCAGAATTCTGAGGTCAGGATCTTTGGAGGCAAAGCGTCGAACAGGCCTTGTCTCTGCAACTACTTTTGGGGCGCTAGTTGCCGGATTGTGGGCCATGCATCCTCTACAGACTGAAAGTGTGGCTTACATTATTCAGCGTGGCGAGTCGCTAATGGGATTGTTCTATTTCGCTTTTTTGAATTCGATTGCGCGATACCGTGGTAGTAGGAAATTGCAATGGGGATTCATTGCGATCATCTGCTTTATAGCGGGCATATGGAGCAAGACAGTGATAGTGACCGCGCTTGCAGTGGCTCCACTGATGGATCGCACATTCTTCTGCTACTCGTGGAGCGAAGTCTGGAGGAAAGCTGGGTGGATCTATCTTCCGCCCGTAGCTCTCGGCATCATTGCCGCGATTTTGCTCCTGCCCAGCATTCTTCGAGGGGAAGCGAATGTGGGCTTCGGTGGCTATGCTCCACCTGTTGAACTGTATTTGGCTGCCCAAGCAGAGATGGTGTGGCGCTATCTTGCTCTTAGTTTCTGGCCATATCAACTTTCCATCGATTACGGCTTGCATCCTCCGGCATCAGTAGTTTCTCAAATCGGCTGGATTTTACTCACGATTGGACTGATATTGATTGCCATCTACTTTTTCTTTCGAAAAGACGCTGTAGTTGGTTTTTGTATTCTCGCACCTTTGCTTACACTCTCACTAACCTCCTCAGTGATACCAACGGCGGACATTTTCGTGGAGCATCGGATGTACGTTCCGCTCGCGGCGATTGCGACTGGGGCAGTATTTTTTTTAGAACGTTTGGTCCAATCAATTCGTGAAAAGGATCAGAAACAGTGGATTGTCGTCATTGCTGGCATGGCGATAACGGTGTTAGGTGCGCGAACATTTATCCGCGCCGCCGATTATGCGTCAGGTGTTCGGCTGTGGAGTGGAGCGGTCGCGATGTCTCCGGATAACGACCGAGCGATACAGAACTTGATGCACGCGGCTGGCCCTGACAATGAAGCCCAAGTAGTCATACCTCTGCTGTTGGATGCCATAGAGAATTGCGAGAGATCGAGATTGAACCCGCGAGTTCCACTTCAGCGACTAGGTGAGTTGCTCGTACGTGCCGGCGCTTTCGAAAAAGCTGAACCAATACTGGCGCGAGCTATCGAATTGGACGAACAGAGCAAAGGGCAAGGTTATCGCGACTTGCATCGAGACCGCGACCGAGCTGCCGCTCATGTCAATCTCGCGCTTACCCTTGCTGCCAAGAACGACCTCAATGCCGCCTATACAAGTATTGCGTCGGCAATTGAGCATTTTGATCAAGACGCGAATACCCGGGCGATGGCTGGCGACTTTGCGAGTCAACTAGGTCGCAATGAAGAAGCTAGGAGACATTTTAATCGTGCGTTGGAACTCAAGCCTCAGTGGCCTCAAGTGAGTGCAGATTTGGCGAAGCTTGAAGCAGCACTCAATTGAGAGTTATTGGGTAACTTTTTTCGTATGAAACCGGATGCCCTCCAATAATGTCATCCCTCGAGTTTCTAACGACATCAGCTTCAGATAAATGAATTTTCCTATTATCAGCGATAGCCACCAAATCCTAGATGCTCCTACACAAGTCATTGGGAACCAAGCGCTGGACTCGAGCTCAGAAACGGAAGACTCCCTCCCTGAGATCGCAGGTTACCAAATCCTTCGCGAACTTGGCCGTGGCGGGATGGGTATTGTGTACCTCGCCAAGCAGCTATCGCTCGAGCGTATGGTCGCACTGAAAACGATTCAGCCGAGAAGTGAGGAGGGTTTTGCTGAGTTGCTCAAGTCGGAAGCGCAGATTGTCGGGAAACTCAACCACCCTGCGATTGTACCGATCTTTGAAGCCGACACGACTGGTAAAGTCTGGTACTTCTCAATGGGCCTTGTGAAAGGTGAAGACTTAGCCCATCGACTGGCCAAGGGCGTTTTGAATGTCGAGCAAGCGGTTCGTTTTGCAATCGAACTGTGCGACGCGCTCGAGCATGCGCATCAACAAAATATACTGCATCTAGACATCAAACCCGCCAATATTTTACTCGACTCGACCGGCAGCCCGAAACTTACCGATTTTGGCCTCTCGGCCGTTCACGCGTCCAATTTTGCCGATAAACAGATCGTTGGAACGCCACAATTCATGTCACCAGAGCAGGCCTTAGGCTCGACGGGCGAAGTCTCCGCAGCATCCGACATCTATTCGCTCGGCGCGGTCATTTACACAACCATCGTCGGCCGCCCCCCGATCGTTTCCGCAAGCTCCGAAGACTTGCTTCTTAAAGTCATCTCGCAACCCCCAACCCCGTTAAGACAGTTCGGATTGCGGGTTCCGCGGCCACTCGAAGCGATTGTATTCAAGTGCCTTCAAACGAACCTGGCGAACCGCCGCCACTTCCAGGCGGTGATGGCCGGGCTGGGG
>JANNNN010000167.1:0-3940 GCA_031398555.1 Planctomycetia bacterium
GGCTGCGTCAACGGCTGTAGCGTTGTTTGCAAGAATGATGTGCTCGACACTTGGCAACTGACCTGGGTTGCTACTCGCAGAGTCGCTGGAGGACCGGCGTCGAAAGTAGTTGCAGATGTTTTGCAAACGCGGTTCGGCGGACAATTTTAATTGTTCAAGTGCCGACAACGCTTCGCTGGCATCGCGATTGGCAGTGCTAAGCGTTGGTCCGGATGCAATGGTTTGTAATGAATCGTCGAGCACATCCGAGATGATCAGCGAGACCATTCGCCCAGCACGGCAGGCTCGAGCGAGTCCACCGCCTTTTACTTCACTTAGCGCACGGCGCACGCAGTTCAATTGCTCAATGTTTCCGCCAGCAGCCGCGATCAACTGGGCGACCGCTTGTTTGTCTTGAAGTGTTACTCCAGCGGGTGGCGCGACCAGCAGAGCTGATCCCCCACCAGACAAAAGAACGATCACGAGATCGCGGACAGTGCACCATTGCACGAGTTTAAGAATCTGTCGAGTTCCAAAGATCGCCGCCTCAGTGGGCTCGTTCAAGCCCGCCGGACGGGCTGCATGCAAGTGAATATCTGGACCCGCATCGCCGTCCTGGAATGAACCTGCCGGGGCGTTGATCCAACCTGCGACCGGATGTGGAATGCGACTGAGTTGTTGACGATACAACTCCTTGGCCATCCCTGCTGCCGCTTTGCCAGCACCCACAACAACGATGCGCGAATACTTACTTAGGTCGATGACAGTTTGATCATCAATAGCCAAAAAGTTTGCGTCGATTTTTAGTTTATCGGTGAACAGTCGCTTCGGAGTGACTGCTTTAACCCCAGCAGCGAAGATCGAAAGTGCGTGTTCTCGCAGCACTTTACTCATCTTCCGGTTTGCTCAACACGCTCGGCTGCCAAGTGGGATCCTTTTCAAAAAACATAAGATGTTGCCACGGCAAGCCATCGTATTGCTTGGCCAGCCGAAAGCCGTTCGCTTTATACTCTTTTAGAATCTGTTTCTTGGTCATCTTATGTTCGGGCTTGATCGGAACCGTTCGATCTTCTTCGCGATACTCGAGCAGTGCGATCACTCCGGTAGGCTTTAGACCAGCGCGAATACCGGCAAGCATTTGCTGGGGATGCGAGAACTCGTGATAGACATCGACCAGTAGTAGCATGTCGACCGATTCGGCCGGAACTTTGGGATCCGCTACCGTACTGAGTATTGGCTCGATGTTTTCAATTCCATTTTCTTTACATCTCAACTCGAGCAGGTGTAGCATTTCGGGCTGAATATCGACGGCCAAAACTTTGCCTTTGGGCGAGACCAGTTTTGCCATCTCCAAGGCATAGAAACCGTTTCCGCAGCCAAGATCGCAAACAACCATCCCCGGCTTCAGGTTCAACTGTGCGATCGCATCGCTTGGCCGTTCTTCTGCTTCCCGTTCCGTTCTAATCAGCCAAGGAGCGCCGTGAAAGCTCATCGTTTGTGCAATTCGCCGCCCCATATATTTCGTACGGGCCGGAGGGATCTTCTCATCGGCCGCATCCGCTTTCGCTGTAGCAGATTTTTGAGCGTAAACGTTCTCGGTCAATGCACAGTTTACGAATATTCCCACCAGGCAGCCCAAAACCGCGAGGCCCCAGTTAGTCGGTTGTATAATTCGCGAAGTCATTTTGCTCTCCAGCATTCAAAAGAGACTTTCAAAAGAGGCTATGGAGTGTCCGGGCTGCGATCAAGTCGGCTCAACAATTCGAAGACATCAACCTGCCAACCCGGTAAATCTCTGCCACCATCGAGCGTTTGCCCTTCAGTGATAGTGAATGTTGGTCAGCCCTTGATTATAGCGCAGCGGCCTACGAAATACCATGTTGCGAGTCATAGCTCAGTTCATAAACGCTGCGGTGTACGATATAAGGACGCTACGGGTATGCGACTTCTGGGTGTCGGAAAACAACAAAATAGAAATTTCAAATCAAAATTTGGCCTGATTGGAACAAGTTTTCTCCATCCGTGGGACCACGGATAAATACGGCGTCTTGATTTGCCAAGTTGGAACGAGCCTAATGTTGGCCGGTAAATTGTTAGGCACCCCAGTTTTGAATGATTCGGCGGAACGGTTGTTGCGATGATTCAGTGAGGGGAACCCACTCTGAAAGCCTGCGTTTACCTCCATGTCCGAGAAATGCGGTTATGTCAGCCAGTTCCGACGGTTTGCCGTTGAGCGGGACTTAACGGACGGCGTGTGCATGAAGCGCGTCATGGCAAGCTCCACGAGACTTGCGACTCCGATTGCAGACAGGGTGAACAGGATGCCGTAGAGCGGGACTAAAAACCGTCCGCCGGTGGTGTAGAGCAAAGCAACCAAGACAGTGTTCATCACGGGCAGACCAACTAGCACCCAAGCTTCCGGACGGCGTTTAAAGACTAGGTGAATCGCGCCTATCAAGATCAACAACCGCCAAACTAAACTTTTACCAGTATATGGATTCCAATGGGTGATCACTCGCGAAACAAACAGCTTGGGCAGATCCGTCACATGCTCAGCGATCCAGGAACGGACTAGACGCTTGGATGCATCAACGAGCATCAATTCGCGAGCTTGATCTGAAGGGAGCGAGTTGAAGGCTTCGTTCACGCGCATCGTTTGTCGCAATCGTTGTTCCGGGGCGTGTTGCCAATCGCCACCGCTGGCGAGCGCTTCGTCGCAATAACCGCCCAGCAAGGTGATTGGTCCTTGCGTTCCCAAAGGCATGAATCGGTCTAGCACGACACAATTTCTTATCCACCACGGCGACATGCACACTACAGCTATCACCATGATCCATGTCGCGTCGCGCAGTCGATGGCTATTTCGTATCGCCAGTAACAACAACCAAAGTCCTGGCAACCAAAGTACAAATAGTGATCGAACCAAAATCATCGCAGCAACTGTCACTCCGGTCGCAACGATTAACCACCATTGAAGCGGACGCGACGATTCGCCTACGCGGCAGTCGGTAAGCGCTAGCAACAGCACTACAAGTAACTGCGTCAGCAAAAGCGCAAGCGGCTCAGTCAAAAAGTCGCTGGCGTAAGTCACAAGCGTGCGATTGCTGGCGGCTAAGAAAATTGCTGCGGCACATCCCATGCCTACTGCCCAGTTTGAAAACTTGTGTTCGCCGACGCCGAACTTACGCATCACCGTTGCAGCATTTGCAACAGCAAGTGCGCTGGCGACAGCCAAACACAGCGCCGAAAACACTCGTACTGTCGCAAACGCGGTTAGACCGCGGCCGCCGATCTTGTAGATGATCGCGACGATCGCTGGAAACAGTGGGGGTCTACTTGTCATCGGCAGCGATTGGGGGGGAGCTTGAAGATAGACTTGATAGTCCTCTCGCTCAGAAGACTGCTCGTAGGGTTCTTTCCACTTTGGATCTTGCAAATCGATCCAAAATCCACGCCCCGCTGAGAGCTGGTAGGCAATATTCTCGTACACCGGCCCATCGCTGGTCGGCTTGGGTAGCAATGCAAATCTAGGGTCGAGAACGACGCTGGTAATATAAACCATGCCGAGCACGGCCGACGCCAAAACAAACCAAGTTCTCCCATTAAAAGCGTTCATTACTTGGTTCGATCAGTCCCTGCGGCGGAAATCAAAGTTTGGTAGGCACATTATAATAACCATCGTTTCGATAGCGGGGTTTGCAAAAACGCGGAACTTCTAGTAAACCGAATCGATCGAACAAGTGTCCGGCTTCTAGCGAAGCCAGCTACAAGAGGATTTGTTCAAACTTTGCGTAGTTTTGTGTATGATAAGGAGACCGCAACCTATCCTCCCATAAGCTAGCGCTCATGCACCGATACCGACTTTCCACAGCCATTTCCTGCTTGCAATTGCTTTGTCTTCAATTCGCAATCGCCGCGGGCGAAGTTCCAAAGCAAGTAACACCGACAACTTCGGAGAAGC